>NZ_JBHSUM010000032.1:0-37156 GCF_042660605.1 Nitratireductor sp. GCM10026969 | reverse complement strand
TCGGCAGCAGCGGATCGATCCTGGCGCTGAGCCGTTTGAAGATGGCGTCGGCGCTTGCCCGCGAGACCTGCTGCGAGACGATGACGGAGACGAGGCTCTCGAAGCCGGGCGCACTGCGCCGAAGCGGCACCGGGCCCGCCGCCGCCCGCACCGCTCCCAGCCGGGGATCGATCACCACCAGCGCATCGAGCCCGCGCGCAAGATCCTCCACAGTGTCGATACGTTGCATGTCTTGGTCCTTGCGGCCCGGCCCGGCACCATCCATAGTCCCTCAAAACCTCTAGCAACGACACGATGGCGACCACAATCCGTTTCCTGCGCGGCTCATGACGTCTCCTGTCTTCCGCTTCGCCCCCAGTTCCAATGGCGCCCTGCATCTGGGCCATGCCTATTCGGCGCTGCTCAACTTCGCCATGGCGCGCGCCGCCGGCGGCCGCTTCCTGCTGCGCATCGAGGACATCGACGTCACGCGCTGCACGCCGGAACTGGAGCAGGCGATCTATCGCGATCTCGCCTGGCTCGGCCTGGAATGGGAAGAGCCGGTGCGCCGCCAGTCGGAGAACTTCGACGACTATGCGCAGGCCCTGGAGCGCCTGGTCGATGCCGAGATCGTCTATCCCTCCTTCATGAGCCGCGGCGAAGCGCGCGCCTATGTCGCCGAGGCCGAAGCCGACGGCTCCGCCTGGCCGCGCGACCCCGACGGCGCCCCCCTCTTTCCCCCCGTCGACCGGCAGCATTCCGAGGCGGAGCGCCGGCGGCGCATGGACGCGGGCGATCCATTCGCCTGGCGGTTCGATATGAAGGCCGCGGCAAGCCATGTCGGCCAGCCGCTCTTCTGGGAGGAGAGCGGCGCCGGTCCCGACGGCGATACCGGCCGCGTCTCCGCCCGCCCGGAGCTCTGGGGCGACGTCGTGATCGCCCGCAAGGAGATGCCGGCGAGCTATCATCTGGCGGTCGTCGTCGACGATGCGCTGCAGGGCATCACCCATGTGGTGCGCGGGCGCGACCTGTTCCACGCCACCGCCGTTCACCGCCTGCTGCAGGAACTGCTCGGCCTGCCGGTCCCGGCTTACCACCATCATGCCCTCGTCCTGGACGAGGACGGGCGCAAGCTATCCAAGAGCCGGGGGGACACGGGGATCGCCGCCCTGCGTTCCGCCGGCACCTCGCCCGGCGACATCCTGCGTATGGTGGGGCTAGACCAGGCGATCCAGTACCAGTTTTAGAAGCACCAGAACGAGATAGAGGACGAAGGCGCCTGCCAGTCCGGCGATCGCCGCCTCCAGCATGGTCTGGAAGCGCACGCCCTGAAAGTTGACCGCCTGGATCGCTCCGAAGAAGCCGCAGGTGATGATGGCGGCGCCGAGGACCGGGCCGAAGCCTGCTTCCTCCAGAAGCGAGCGCAGCGCGATGGCAAACATGTAGGCGAGCATCGCCACGGTCGCGACGGCGAAGACCAGCCAGGTGGTATCGAGCTTCATCAGCATTGTGCCGTCACCCTGGGCCAGTTCTCCCGATCTTCAGCACCATTGACATTGCCATTGAAAACTTTCGCTTTCCTTGCCGCCCGCAAACACGCAAAAGCACCCCTCGTTGAAGTCTCCGGATCTGCCATGGCCACCGCCGAGAAAGCCATTCCCGCCCTGTTCGTCCTGTTATGGGCCACCGGCTTCATCGGCGCGCGCTACGCCATGCCCTGGGCGGAACCCTTCACGTTTCTGTGGGTGCGCTTCGCCCTGAGCTTCGCGCTGCTTCTGCTGCTCATCCCCGTAATGGGTGCGCGCAGGATGGCGCCGCGCACGGCCCTTCACGCCGGCATCGCCGGCATGCTGATGCACGGCGTCTATCTGGGCGGCGTCTTCTGGGCGATCCGCCACGGCCTGCCGGCCGGTCTCGCCGGTCTCATCATCGGGCTGCAGCCTCTGCTGACCGCCGTCATGGCCGGAGCGATAGCCGGCGAAACCGTGGACCGGCGGCTTTGGCTGGGGCTCGCGGTGGGGCTTGTCGGCGTGGCCGTCGTCCTGTCGCCGAAGCTCGGCGACGTGACGGGCGGCGTGACAGCCGCGACCGTCGGCGCAGGCCTTGTCGCCGTTCTCGCCATGAGCATCGGCACGGTCTGGCAGAAGCGCTTCGTCACCAATGCCGACCTGATCACCGGCACGCTCTATCAGTATCTGGGCGGTTGGCTGGTCGCCTTCCCGGCCTCCCTCCTTTTCGAGAACCAGCACTTCGTGCTCACGGGTGAACTGATCTTCGCCATGGCGTGGCTGGTGCTCGTGCTCTCGCTGGGGGCGATTTTCCTGCTCATGGTGCTGATCCGCAAGGGTGCGGTCGCGCGCGTCGCCTCCCTCTTCTACCTCGTCCCCGCGGTCACGGCGGTGATGGCCTGGGCGCTGTTCGGCGAGACGCTAACGCCGTTGCAGATCATCGGCATGGTGATCACCACGCTCGGCGTGGCGCTGGCGACGGTTCAGCCCTCGCTCGTCAGGCGCGTTCCGCGATAACGCATGATGGCGGCGTTGAGCTCGCCGCCGAGGATGAACACCACCGAGATGATGTAGAGGAAGACCACCGCGACCATGATCGAGGCCAGCCCCGCATAGGTGTTGGCATAGCTGCTGAAGCGCGACAGATAGGCGGCGAAAACGCTGGAGCCGGCGAGCCATCCGAAAAGCGTGAAGATGATGCCGGGCAGGATGTCCAACATCGTACGCCGCCCGGCCGGCAGCCACATGTGAATGGCCGTCAGCGCCGAGATCAGCACCGTCACCGCAACCACATAGCGCCAGAAGGTGATGGTACCCATATAGGGCTCGATCCATTCCAGCCGCGCCGCCGCCACCTCAGCCACGACCGGCGCGACCACCAGGAGCAGGCTGATCGTCAGGAAGCCCGCCGTCGCTATGAGGACGAACAAGAGGCTTTGCAGCCGCAGGCGGATGAAGGACCGGTGCTCGACCACCCGGTACGCCCGGTTCAACGACAGGCGCAAGGCTTCCACCCCGTTGGATGCGAAGAGCCCTGCGACGATCACGCCGAAGGTCAAAACGTCCCCGCGCCGCACGCTCAAGACGCTAACGACCTCGGCTGCGATCGGCTCGGCCACTTCCTCGGGCCAAGTATCGAAGACGAGGTGCACTGCCGTTTCCGAGAAAGCCTGCGCGCCCAGGAAACTGGCAAGCGCCGTCGCGAAGATGAGAAACGGAAACAGCGCCATTATGGCGCTGACGGCAAGATGGCTGGCCATCGCCCAGCCGTCGTCCTGGTTGAAATGGCCGAAGGCATCTCCTCCGATCTGCCTCAGCGCCTTGAACCAGTGCACCTTGTCGCCTCGAATGACATCGCGTTCCGAATAGCCGTTTGTCTTGCCGGGCCTAATATGTGAAACCCGTACCCTGTAAGGCAACCTGCCATCGCGGAAAAGCAGCCCCGATGAACAAGAACGGGACCATCCTCGTGACCGGCGCGTCCTCCGGTATCGGCGCCCATTGCGCCCACGCCCTGAAAAAGGACGGCTGGCGCGTTTTTGCGACGGCGCGCAAGCCCGAAGACATCCGCCTGCTCGAAGACGACGGGATCGAGGCCTTTTACCTCGATTACCGGGAACCCGCTTCGATCGCCGCCCTCGTCGAAAACGTGCTGTCGCGCACCGGCGGCCGCCTCGATGCGCTGTTCAACAACGGCGCCTACGCCCAGGCCGGCGCCGTCGAAGACCTGTCCGTCGACGTCCTGCGCGAGCAGTTCGAGGCCAATTTCTTCGGCTGGCACGATCTCACATGCCGCATCGTGCCCATCATGCGTTCCCAGGGTCATGGCCGTCTCGTCCACTGCTCGTCTATCCTCGGCCTCGTGCCGGTCACCTATCGCGGCGCCTATGCGGCTTCCAAGCACGCGCTCGAAGGGCTGATGCTGTGCATGCGTGCCGAGCTTGCCGGATCGGGCATCCATGTCTCGCTCATCGAACCCGGGCCCGTGCGATCGAAGATCGCCACCAACGGGCTCTACTGGTTCCAGCGCCATATCGACGTGGAGAATTCGGTCCACCGCGCGGCCTATCAGGCGCAGCTTGCGCGGCTGGAGGGCGGCGGACGCCCCTCACGCCTCAAGCTCGGGCCGGAGGCGGTTTACAAGGTTTTGCACCAGGCGCTTGTTAACCCGCGCCCGCGGCCGCACTATGTCGTAACCTTGCCGGCGAAGATCGGCGTGGCGATGAAGCGCTTCATGCCCGCCGCCGCCCTTTACCGGCTGCTCGCCACCCAGGCATGACCCAGGTGCCCGTCCCTCCCAGGAAACAAAGCAGGAAACCATGTCCACCATCTTCAACATCCTGGCCGTCGCCGTCATGGTGGCGGTCGTCTTCGTACTGATCCGCGGTCTCATCAACATGTTGCGCGGCGGCTCCGGCAACACGTCCAACAAGCTGATGCAGGCCCGCGTCGCGCTGCAGGCGGTAGCGATCGTCCTCGTCGTACTGGCGCTGTGGTACAGTCAGGCCAGCAACTGAGCGGAAGGCGCGGCGATGGTGAAGCTCAACAAGATCTATACCCGCACCGGCGACAGCGGCACGACGGGCCTGACCACGGGCGAGCGCCGCCTCAAATCGGATTTGCGGGTCGCCGCCTTCGGCACCGTCGACGAGACCAATGCCTGCATCGGCATGGCGCGCATCCACACCGCCGCCGAGCATCCCGGGATCGACGCGATGCTGGCGCGGGTGCAGAACGATCTGTTCGACCTTGGCGCCGACCTCTCGACACCCGAGACGGGGACCAGGCCCGGCCACGATCCCCTGCGCATCGTCGCCGCACAGGTGGAGCGTCTGGAGCGCGACATCGACACGCTGAATGCCGACCTCGCGCCACTTCGATCCTTCGTCCTTCCGGGCGGCTCGCCGGCCGCCGCCGTCCTGCACCTCGCCCGCACGGTCGCCCGCCGCGCCGAAAGGCTCATGGTGGAGCTGAGCCGTACCCCCGGGGAAACGGTCGGCAGCGAGGCGATCAGCTACATGAACCGCGTTTCCGACTTCCTCTTCGTCGCCGCCCGCGCGGCCAACGGCAACGGCGCCGGTGACGTGCTGTGGGTGCCGGGCGAAAACCGCTGACGGCGGGTGGGGGACAGGCAGGCATGTTCATACCGCTCCATGACGCCAACCGGCTGAAACACATCCGGTATCAATATGTGACGCTCGGCATTATCGGCCTCAACTTTCTGGTCTGGTGCGCCATATCGCTCGGCGGCACCGGCCTGGCGCAGGCGACCGCCTTGAGCCTCGGCTACATTCCCTCCGTTGCCTACGACCTGGCGGTCCTGCCGCCGGAGCTCGATCTGGTGCCGACCCCGTTCACATACATCACCTATTCGTTCCTGCACGCCGATCTCTTGCATCTCGGCGGCAACATGCTGTTTCTCTGGGTATTCGGCGACAATGTCGAGGACGCCCTCGGCCACCTGCGCTACCTGATCTTCTATCTGGCCTGCACCGTGGCCGGCGCGGCCTTCCACGGCATGGTCATGCCCGAATCCCAGGCGCCGCTCATCGGCGCTTCGGGCGCGGTGGCCGGCGTCATCGCCGCTTATCTCATCCTTCATCCGCGCGTGAAGCTGTGGGTGCTCGCCTTCGCGCGCATCCCCCTGCGCGTGCCGGCCTGGCTGGCGCTTGTCGTGTGGATCGGCACGCAATTCTTCATGTTCGTGGTCGACGAGGAAAACCAGGTCTCCTGGGCCGCGCATATCGGCGGCATCGTCGCCGGCACGATCCTCGTCGTGCCGATGCGCCGGCGCGGCGTCCCGCTTTTCGACCGTCGGATCGTTGCGCCGGAGGCGGCGCAGATCGAACGCTCGTGACGGCCGCAGCACGTCTCCGCCCGCCGGGTTCGCGCCTTCGCGCCCGATATATTGACGTCCGCGTAAAGGCTCACTACGGTCCGGCGGCTTGCGGCGAAAGGTCCATTGTTCTAGAGGCGGGCGCGCTGTTTCAATTTCCCCGGAGCGTGGCGGAAATCGGCCATCGAAGCGGCGCGCGCGCTGCTATTCAGCGCCAGACCGCACAGTTGAGAAAGGAATGCGCATGAAGATCCTCGTACCGGTGAAGCGGGTCATCGACGCGAATGTGAAGCCGCGGGTGAAAGCGGATGGTTCCGGTGTCGAACTGGCCAACGTGAAGATGGCGATGAACCCGTTCGACGAGATCGCCGTCGAGGAAGCGCTCCGCCTCAGGGAAGCCGGCAAGGCCGAGGAAATCGTCGCCGTCTCCATCGGACCGGACAAGGCGCAGGAGACGCTCCGCACCGCGCTCGCCATGGGCGCCGACCGCGCCGTGCTCGTCAAGTCGGACGAGGCGGTGGAGCCGCTGGATGTGGCCAAGATCCTGAAGGGTATCGCCGAGGAGGAGAAACCGGGATTGATCATTCTCGGCAAGCAGGCGATCGACGACGATTCCAACCAGACCGGCCAGATGCTGGCAGCCCTTCTCGGCTGGGCCCAGGGCACGTTCGCCTCGAAAGTGGAGATCGACGGCGAGAAGGCGACGGTCACGCGCGAGGTCGACGGCGGCCTGCAGGTCGTGTCGCTCAAGCTGCCGGCCATCGTCACCACCGATCTCCGGCTCAACGAGCCGCGCTATGCCTCGCTGCCCAACATCATGAAGGCCAAGAAGAAGCCGCTCGACCAGAAGAGCCCGGCCGACTACGGCGTCGAGGTGAAGACCCGGCTCAAGGTCCTCAAGACGGAGGAGCCCGCGGGCCGCAAGGCCGGGGTCAAGGTGGGCTCCGTCGCCGAGCTCGTCGAGAAGCTCAAGAACGAAGCCGGCGTGCTCTAAATCGGGAGTAAGACGACAGATGGCTATTCTTCTCATCGCCGAACACGACAATCAGTCACTCTCCGAGCAAACCGCCAAGGCGCTGAGCGCGGCCGCGGCGATCGGCCCCGATATCGACATTCTGGTGGCCGGAAACGACGCCAAGGCGGCGGCGGAAGCCGCGGCAGGACTTGCCGGCGTGCGCAAGGTGCTGCTCGCCGAAGCCGACCCGCTCGCCCAGCGCCTGGCCGAGCCGCTGGCCGCCACCATCCTCTCGCTGGCGGAAGGCTACGATACGTTGATCGCGCCGGCCACCACGACGGGCAAGAACGTCATGCCGCGCGTGGCGGCCCTGCTCGACGTCATGCAGGTCTCCGACATCATCGAGGTGGTGAATGCAGCGACCTTCAAGCGTCCGAGCTATGCCGGCAACGCGGTCCAGACGGTGGAATCGACCGACGCCAAACGGGTGATCACCGTGCGCACGGCATCTTTCCAGCCGGCGGAGGCAGGCGGTTCCGCTCCGGTCGAGACGGTCGGCGCCGCGGACGATCCCGGCCTTTCCAGCTTCGTTGAAAACAGGATCGAGGAAAGCGACCGCCCGGAGCTGACCTCCGCCAGGATCATCATCTCCGGCGGCCGGGCGCTCGGCTCGGCGGAGAAGTTCGAGGAGGTCATCCTGCCGGTGGCCGATAAGCTCGGTGCGGCCGTCGGTGCGTCCCGCGCGGCGGTCGATGCCGGCTATGCGCCGAACGACTGGCAGGTGGGCCAGACCGGCAAGGTTGTGGCACCCGATCTCTACATTGCCTGCGGCATCTCCGGCGCCATCCAGCATCTGGCCGGCATGAAGGACTCCAAGGTGATCGTCGCCATCAACAAGGACGAGGAGGCGCCGATATTCCAGGTCGCCGATTACGGACTCGTCGCCGACCTCTTCGAAGCCCTGCCGGAACTCGAAAAGGCGCTTTGACAATCAAGTAACTGCATGCACAATTCACGAAGGGCGGGGTGGACGCGGTCGCCCCGCCCTTTTAGGTTGCGCTGCAACCTCGTGAACGGGCGCAGAGCCCTGCGACAGGATCAGTGACATGACGGGCAAGATCGAGACGGTAGGCATCGTCGGCGCCGGGCAGATGGGAAGCGGCATTGCGCATGTAGCCGCGCTGGCCGGCTATCACGTGAAGCTCTACGACATTTCTTCCGAACGGATCGAAGCCGGGATCGCCACCATCAGCGGCAACATGGCGCGCCAGGTTTCCTCCGGAAAGCTGGAGGACCGCACCCGGCAACAGGCGCTGGGCAAGATCACCCCGGCAAAGGTGCTGGAGGATCTCGCCGACGCCGACCTCGTCATCGAGGCGGCCACCGAGGACGAGACGATCAAGCGCAAGATCTTCGCCCAGCTCTGCCCGATCCTGAACCCGGAAGCGCTGCTCGCCACCAACACCTCCTCCATTTCGATCACGCGGCTTGCCTCCCAGACCGACCGCGCCGAGCGCTTCATCGGCATCCACTTCATGAACCCGGTGCCGGTGATGAAGCTGGTGGAGCTGGTGCGCGGTATCGCCACCGAGGACGTGACCTTCGAGACCGCCCGCGGTTTCGTCGAAAGCCTCGACAAGACCATCACCGTGGCGGAGGACTTCCCCGCCTTCATCGTCAACCGCATCCTGTTGCCGATGATCAACGAAGCGATCTACACGCTTTACGAGGGCGTCGGCTCGGTCGAGGCGATCGATACTGCCATGAAGCTCGGCGCCAACCATCCGATGGGCCCGCTGCAGCTTGCCGACTTCATCGGCCTCGACACCTGCCTCTCCATCATGCAGGTGCTCTACGAGGGGCTGGCCGATTCCAAATACCGTCCGTGCCCCCTGCTGGTGAAATATGTCGAGGCCGGCTGGCTCGGCCGCAAATCGGGCCGCGGCTTCTACGACTACCGCGAGGATCCGCCGGTGCCGACGCGCTGACGCGCGTTTAGAATCGCGTGGCCCCAGGAGCCTAGCGCAGGAAGACCTCGAATTCGCGCCGCCCCATGGGCGTAAATCGAATAACGCGGCTGTTCTGCTCCCGCCGTGCCCAGCCTTTCGTCAGGATGCGCTCGAGCAGCGCCGCACCCAGACCACCGGCCAGATGCGCGCGCCGCACGCTCCAATCGAGGCAGGTCCTGCACAAAGGCCGTCTCTTGCGGCGCAGGTCCTCCAGGTCGATCTCCAGGCGCGCGAAGAACGCGGCGCCGGTTCCGCTCAGTAAAGGCTGCCCCTCGGCAAGTTCGATGAAGCCCCGCCGGACGAAACTGTCGAGCATGGCGACGCCCGCCTCGCCCGCCAGATGATCGTAGCAAATACGCGCATCGCGCATGGCGCGGTCGCGCGGACCGGGCGAAACGCGCTTCGGCCCGAGCTCCGCCGCAATGCCCATGATACTTTCCAGCATCGCCGCGACGCGCGGCTCGGCGAGCGCGTAGTAGCGGTGCCGGCCTTGCCTCGCCACGGTGATGAGCCCACCGTCTGTCAGCTTCGCCAGATGCGCGCTCGCCGTAGGCAGGGACACGCCCGCCTCTTGCGCAAGCTCGCTTGCCGTCAGGGCAACCCCGCCCATGAGCGCGGCCAGCATGTTGGCGCGCGCCGGATCGCCTACGAGGCTGCCGATCTGTGCAATGTCGGTTCCTGCCTTCATAGTTCGACCGTAAACGAACTATCCACACCCCACAACTGCTACTACGCCTTGCGAAGGGGCAAGGCAATGCCGGATATGGCCTTCCTGCGGCGACACAGCACGCCCACCGACGTGCGCACACGCTCGCACCGACTGCAGGTTATCCTCGCGCCTTGCTCCTTCGCGCCGAAGAACGGCGGCGGCAGCGATGG
Organism: Nitratireductor sp. GCM10026969; assembly: GCF_042660605.1. Lineage (NCBI taxonomy): Bacteria > Pseudomonadati > Pseudomonadota > Alphaproteobacteria > Hyphomicrobiales > Phyllobacteriaceae > Nitratireductor > Nitratireductor sp. GCM10026969. Next base: position 27,490 of record NZ_JBHSUM010000032.1, on the reverse strand, counting down.
CACCTGGTGGAGCTCAATCGGCATCTTCTGGCCGATATCGGCCTGACACCGAAGGATGGCCCCGCGAATGCAGGAAGCCCTTCTGGCGCTAGCGACGAGCCTTGAGTGCAAACGGAGAGACCAATGCCCATCACCTGTTTCATCCGCTACGAGATCGACCCGTTCAAGCGTGATGTGTTTGAACGGTATGCCCGTAACTGGGGTGAGGCGATCCCGCGCGCGGGCGCCGATCTCATCGGTTATTTCGCGCCACATGAAGGCTCGGCCACGACCGCCTACGGCGTCTACAACATCGCCAGTCTTGCCGATTACGAAGCCTATCGCGCACGGCTTGCCGCCGACCCGCTCGGGCGCGAGAACTACGAGTTCGCAAAGCGCGAGCGGTTCATCCTCAGGGAGGACCGGATTTTCCTGAAGCTCGCGTCAGCCCCCCATGGCGAGAGCGCAAGGCCATGATCGCGGTGATCTTCGAAGTGGAGCCGGCGGCAGGGCAACGCGAGGCTTATCTGGAAGTCGCCGCCGAGCTTCGCCCGTTACTCGACGGCATAGACGGCTTCATCTCGATCGAGCGATTCCAGAGCTTGAGCGAACCCGGCCGCATCCTGTCGCTCTCCTTCTGGCGCGACGAGGCGGCCGTCAGGGCGTGGCGCAACACGCAGGAACATCGCGCAGCGCAAGCCGCCGGGCGTAGCCGCATTTTCGAGAATTACCGGCTTCGGATCGCGCATGTCGTGCGCGCCTACGGCATGCATGAGCGAGCTGAGGCGCCCGCGGATTCCCGCATGGCCCATGATGGCGAGAGCTAAGAAAGCTGATGCCTACCAGCCAGCGGGGGAGCGGGCGCTTACTGCGCCGGCTGCCTTTGCCGGCGGGCACGGGTGCCCGTCCTCTTTGTCCTCCTGTGCTGGCCCGCCGTCGGCGAGATTTCGTCCATAGGGAAAGCGTCGACGGCAACAACCTTTTCCACCGCCGTCCTGACTTCGGTCAGCCGGGCGAACTCGCCCTCAGAAATGACGCCTTTGTCGCGCGCTTCCTGCAGATCGTCGATGCGCGCCTCGCGCAACTTCTTCTCGATGGGGGCGGCCTCCACCACCAGGGCGAAGGCGGCCTCCAGATCCTTGATCGGATGCTCCGCGTGGCCTTCCCCCAGATAAAGGTCCGGGGCGAGTCGCTCGCGCTGGGCGGAAGGTTTCATCAGGATCTCCGCCAACTTGCCGATCTGCCGGTCTGATGGCACGGGTTCAGGCACGCCGAAAGGGAAGGCGATGGCGCGCGCCAGCCACGCGGCCCAGCGCGCCGGCAGGTTGTCGAGAACGCCCTTGAAGGCGGCGCCGATACGGCTTTCGCCCTGCTGCATGAGATAGTCGACGATGGGCCGGTCTTCCGCCTGCCGGCCCTCGTCCTCGAAGCGCTTCAGCACGGCACCAAGCAGGTAGAGCTCGGCCAGGACATCCCCCAGTCTTGCCGAAATCAGCTCCTTGCGCTTCAGCGCACCGCCCAGGGTCAACAGCGCCAGGTCCGCTGTCAGCGCGAAGGCCGCGGCGTGGCGCGACAGGCGCTTGAAATGGTGCGGCAGTGCCGCGTTTCGCGGCGCGGGACCGATGCGGCCGCCCGACCAGCCACGCAGGAAAGCGCGGCCCGCCGTCTTCAGCGCATGGCCTATATGGCCCCAGAAGGCGCGGTCGAAGGCGTCGAGCCCGCGCGTCGTGTCCTCGTCGGAGAGCGCGAGCATCTCTTTCAGCATATAGGGGTGGGAGCGCACCGCCCCCTGTCCGAAGATCATCAGGTTGCGCGTCAGGATGTTGGCACCTTCCACCGTGATGCCGATGGGCACGGAGCGATAGCCGGCGGCCAGATAGTTGCGCGGGCCCTCGATGATGCCCTTGCCGCCGTGGATGTCCATCGCATGGGTGTAGGAGCGGCGCATGCGCTCCGTCGCATGATACTTCATGATGGCCGAAAGGACCGACGGCCGGTGCCCCTCGTCGAGGGCGGCGACCGTCAGCCGCCGCGCAGCGTCTATGAGATAGGCGTTGCCGGCAAGCTCGGCGAGCGGTTCCTGAACGCCCTCGAATAGGCCGATCGGCACGCCGAACTGCGTGCGCACCCGCGCATAAGCCCCGCTCGCCCGCGCGCTCATGGCCGCCGAGGCCGCCGACTGCGACGGCAGCGAGATGCTGCGCCCTGCGGCAAGTGCGGTCATCAGCATGGTCCAACCCTGGCCGATCTGCGCCTCGCCACCCAGAATGTGGTCGAGCGGCACGAACACGTCCTTGCCGTAGAGCGGCCCGTTCTGGAAGAAGGTGAAGAGCGGGATGTGCCGCTCGCCATGGCTGACACCCGGCGTATCCATCGGCAACAGCGCCACCGTTATGCCCAGCTCCTCCCCGCGGCCGAGATGATTTCCCGGATCACGCATCTTGAAGGCGAGCCCCATCACCGTGGCGACGGGTCCAAGCGTGATGTAGCGCTTGTGGAAGTTGAGCCGAACGCCGAGTACCTTCCTGCCCTTCCAAGTGCCGTATTCGACCACGCCGGTGTCCTGCATCGCAGCGGCATCCGAGCCCGCGTCCGGCGAGGTGAGCCCGAAGCACGGAATCTCACGCCCGTCAGCGAGCCGCGGCAGCCAGTAGTCGCGTTGCTCGTCGGTGCCGAAATGCATCAGGAGCTCGCCGGGGCCCAGCGAGTTCGGCACCATCACCGTGACACCGGCCACCACGCTTGCCGAGGAGACCGTACGCACCACCTCCGAATGGGCGGTATTGGAGAAGCCCAGGCCACCATATTTCTTCGGGATTATCATGCCGAAGAATTTCTTGGCGCGCATATGGTCCCAGACGGATTTCGCCAGATCCCGGTCGCGCCAGTTCAGCGTCCAGTCGTCGACGAGACCGCACAACTCGGCGACCTCATTGTCCATGAAGGCCTGTTCCTCGGCCGAGAGCCTGGCCGGCGGCATCGTCAGAAGTGCGTTCCAGTCCGGATTGCCGGTGAACAGCTCACCATCCCACCACACCGTCCCGGCATCGATCGCCTCGCGCTCCGTTTCGGAGATCGGCGGCATGATGCGCGACGCCCAGTTGAAGATCGGCGCGGTGATTCGGTCGCGGCGGAATGTGCGCAAATCCATGAATGTGCCCTTTGCTTGTCTGCCCCGCATCATGCGAGACTAATGCAGAAAGGCACGCGTCGCGACCATGTTCCGCGAATATGAATCCGGCAGCCCGTTGCGCCTACTGCGCCTCCTCGCATTCGGCCACGGGAGCCGCATCCTCCCCCTGCATGAGATTGTAGAGAGATCCGTTCCTGCCCTTCGACCACCAGACATACACGCCGCCGGCATAGCGCGCGCCCGAGGCGGCAAGCACATTGGCGGCGACGACGGGTTCGCCGTCATGGGCAAAGACCGCGAGGGAAACGCTGCCGGCGTTGATGTACTCGACATCCAGCGTTCCGGCATCGCCGCATTCATACGTGACGGTCCGGCGGTCCACCGAATCGTCCCCCGGCAGCGACAGCGTGACCTCCGCCGCGTGTGACGCGCCAACGATGAGGCTGAAAAGCCCGAAAGCGGCAGAAATGACAAGGCGCGACATCGATCCCCTCCGCTCAATTCCTGCCGCAGCATAGCAGCGGACCTGTCAAACGCGAAAGGTCGCCTCGGTTTCGGTCGCGCGTCGATCAGAGGCATCGCCGCGATGCCCGTTCACACATTGTGTTACATTTGGAAATTCGCTGTTATCCGATACAGCAAATCACTATACTGGCAGCCGTTGAACATGGGCCGGGGCGGATACGGATTGGAAGCATCGTCCGCTCTCGGTCGGGGACGCAGCGGTCGAGTGAATGTTTCCATCAGGATTTGCCAAACAGTTGATCATGGCCGGGCTGGTTGCTGCCGCCTTGGCAGCCGGCATGCGGAACGGCACGGCCGACGAGGTTGTCACGACGGCCGCCCTGTCGGAGAGCAGAGCGGTGCTTTCCGGGCTGAGAACCAGAAGCATTAAAAATGCCGAGCGGCATCTGGACCTGATCGGCGGCAGGCTCGAACGCACGCGTGGCACACGCCTCGACGGGCGCAATCTGAATGCAAGCACGCTCGCCATGCGGTTTTCCGGAGACACGCCGGAAAACAGCGCCACATTCGAGACAAGGAGGCTCCTTGCTCCGGAGAAGGAGCGCCGCACCCGGCGCACGGCCGTCTGGTTCGGCGGCAACGTCACGCTGGACAGCGCCCGCGCCGAGAAGCCTCGGTTTGCCACGGTCTACACCGACGGCCTTGCCTTCGGCGTGGATACCCGCTTCGGCCGGCGCCTCCTGGTGGGCAATGCCGTCGGCATGGCGTTCGACCGGACGGGCATCGGCGATGGGGGAACGCTGGCGACGCGCTATCTTTCCAACACGCTTTACGGCAGCCTGACGACCGCGACAGACACCTATCTCGATGTGGCCGTCGGTGCCTCCCGCGGCACTTTCCGCCGGCAGGACGGCACGGGTTTCTTCGACGCCGGGGGTAGCCCGGCAACCCAGGTTTTCGGCCTGGCTCGCCATAGCCGCACGTTCCGGCGCGACAAGCTACGGTTCCGGTCCTACGGACAGGCCAAGTACCTGCAGACCTACTTCGGATCCTGCAGGACCCCGAGCGGCGTCTATTTCGCGTCCTCAACCGCCCAATCGCTCGAGTTGACACTCGGCTTGCGCGGCGAGACGTCCAGGCGCACCAATCTCGGGAAGGTCTCGCCCCATGCCGTGCTGGAGATCTCGCGCACCATGAAGAGCCGGTCCGGCACCACCCTTACCTTTGCGGAGTCGATTGAGGACCTCGCCGCGGCCTCGACCAGCCGGTCCGGCAAGCTCTCCGCGCGAACGGGGTTGAATTGGGCCCTCTCCGACAGCACCACCATCAACGGCGAATATGCGATTTCCTCCGCGCTCGGCGAATTTAACGCGCGGCAGAAGGTCACCGCCAGTTTCAAGCTGAAGTTCTGACGAATACGGGAAAGGCTTCAGCCCCCACCCTCGCCCATTGCCGCCTGCACGAGCGTCACTGCGTCCACGCTCGCCCAGTCGGCCGGCCCGTTCATATGCGCGAGAAGGCAGCCGTCCTCGCCGACCAGCAAGGTCACCGGCAGGCCGAGGGCGAGGCCGCGCGTCTTCAACGTGTTGAAGACATCCATCGAATTGTCGCGGTAATAGGCGAGTGAGTCGACCCCGATTTCCTCGAGGAAGGCTTTCGGCTTCTCGTCGCTTCCCCGGTCGACATTCACGGCCACCACCTCGAACTTGTCCGAGCCGTTCTCCCGCTGCAGGGCGTCGAGCGCCGGCATTTCTTCGCGGCAGGGGGTGCACCAGGTGGCCCAGAGATTGACCAGCAGTGTCTTGCCGGAAAGATCGGCCACCGTCATGGCCTCGCCGTCCGGTCCGTTGAAGGCAAGGTCGCTCATGCTCTGGGGCGGGTCGGCGGGCAGCATGGCCGCCACCTCGCCGCCGATCGCCGGCTCCAGGGCGGCGACCTTCTCGGCGTTCGCCGCACAGGCGCCGGCCTGTGCCGTCTCGCCCGTGTTGCCATCGGGACCACCCATCACGTATAGGCTTGTGACCCCGGCGACGATGCCAGCGGCCGCGGCGATCGCGACCAGGCGAAGCGCTGGAAGGTTCCGCATCATGTCCGCCATTTCCTAAATCATCACTCCAGGCCCGATATCACGATGAGCGAAAACAAAGCCAGCAACCGCATGTGGGGCGGACGTTTTGCCTCAGGCCCCGACGCCGTCATGGAAGCCATCAACGCCTCTATTCGATTTGACCGCAAGCTTTACGCCCAGGACATCCGCGGCAGCCTGGCCCACGCCGCGATGCTGGCCCAAACTGGCATAATATCGGCGGAAGAGGAAAAGAAGATCGCTCACGGGCTCAACACGATCCTGTCAGAGATCGAGCGCGGCGAATTCGAGTTCTCCACCCGACTCGAGGACATCCACATGAATGTGGAGGCGCGGCTCGCCGAACTGGTCGGGCCGGTGGCCGGCAAGCTCCACACTGCGCGCTCGCGCAACGACCAGGTGGGCGTCGACTTCCGCCTGTGGGTGAAGGAAGAGTTACAGCGTATCGATGCGGCCCTGACAGGCCTCATCGAGGCATTCCTGACACGCGCCGAGGAGCACGCCGCGAGCGTCATGCCGGGCTTCACCCATCTCCAGGCCGCCCAGCCCGTCACCTTCGGCCACCACCTCATGGCCTATGTGGAGATGTTCGGCCGTGACCACTCGCGCGTGCGCGACGCGATCGAGCGGCTCGACGAATGCCCGCTGGGCGCGGCCGCGCTCGCCGGCACCGGCTTTCCGATCGACCGGCACATGACGGCGGGCGCACTCGGCTTCCGCGAGCCAACACGCAATTCCATCGATACGGTCTCGGACCGCGACTTTGCGCTCGAGTTCCTGTCGACAGCCGCCATCTGTGCTACGCATCTTTCGCGGCTGGCCGAAGAGATCGTCATCTGGTCGACGCCGCAGTTCGGCTTCGTGCGCCTGTCGGACGCCTTCTCGACCGGCTCTTCCATCATGCCGCAGAAGAAGAACCCCGATGCCGCAGAGCTGATCCGCGCCAAGACCGGCCGCGTGAACGGCCATCTGATGGCGCTGCTGACGGTGATGAAGGGCCTGCCGCTCGCCTATTCCAAGGACATGCAGGAAGACAAGGAAGCCGTCTTCGACGCCGCCGAGACGCTGGACCTGATGCTTGCCGCGATGACCGGCATGGTGGGTGACATGGACGTAAACAAGCAGGCCATGAAGAAGGCGGCGGGAGCGGGCTTTTCCACCGCCACCGATCTCGCCGACTGGCTGGTCCGGGAGGCGGGTCTGCCCTTCCGCGAGGCCCATCACGTGACCGGCCGCGCCGTAGCGCTCGCCGAAGAGCGGAAGTGCGGCCTGGAGAAGCTGCCGCTCGAGTCGCTCAAGCAGATTCATCCGGCCATCCACGACGGCGTCTATTCCGTCCTGTCGGTGGCGAATTCGGTGAAAAGCCGCACCTCCTTCGGCGGCACCGCGCCCGCCGAAGTACGCCGCCAGATCCGCACCTGGAGAAAGCGCCTGAAACGGGATGCAACGCGGGCGAAAAACCGCTAAAACCCCCGCACGCTCACCAACCAGGAACGGATGGCAAATGACGGCCCGCGGAACGCTTATCCTTCTGATGCTCGGCCTGGCGCTCGGGCTCACCGCCTGTGGCCGCAAGGCGCCCCTCGACACGCCCTACGAGGCGGCCGTCGAAGCGCGCGAGCAGGCCGAGCGTGACGGCGAGCCCCTGCCGCCGGAGCCGAAAAAACCGGTCGAGGACCGGCCGTTCATTCTCGACGGATTGATCTGAGACGGCAGCCCACGGGATGTTCCGCGCCCCTTCGCGCACGACAAGAGTCGCCTAGTGAACCATTTTCAATACCACAACGGCATTCTCCATGCCGAAGACGTGCCCATCCCCGAGATCGCGGCCGCCGTCGGCACGCCCTTCTATTGCTACTCCACGGCTACACTGACGCGTCACTACAACGTCTTCGCCGAGGCGCTTTCCGGGCTGGACTCCCTCATCTGCTATGCGATGAAGGCGAACTCCAACCAGGCCGTGATCCGGACCCTTGGCCAGTTGGGCGCCGGCGCGGACGTGGTTTCGGAAGGCGAGTTGCGGCGGGCGCTCGCCGCCGGCATCCCGGCCGACAGGATTCTCTTCTCCGGCGTCGCAAAGACCGAGCACGAGATGGACTATGCCCTTTCGGCCGGCATCCTGTGCTTCAATGTCGAATCCCTGCCGGAACTGGAACTGCTTTCCGCCCGCGCCGAGGCCCTAGGCGTCGAAGCCCCGGTCTCCCTGCGCATCAATCCGGATGTGGACGCGAAGACGCACAAGAAGATCTCCACGGGCAAGGCGGAGAACAAGTTCGGCATTCCCTGGAAGGATGCGCGCGAGGCCTACCGGCACGCCGCCCGCCTGCCCGGCCTGCGGGTGACCGGCATCGACATGCACATCGGCAGCCAGATCACCGAGCTTCAGCCTTTCGACCAGGCCTTTTCGCTTTTGACGGAGCTGACGGAGACGCTGCGCGGCGATGGCCATGCCATCAAGCATGTCGATCTCGGCGGCGGGCTGGGCGTGCCCTACCGCGAAGACAATGAGCCTCCTCCGCTGCCCGATGCTTATGGCGAGGTCGTGCGCAAGCACGTCACCCGGCTGGGCGTCAAGGTTTTCCTCGAGCCGGGCCGGCTGATCGCCGGCAACGCGGGCATTCTCGTCTCGCGGGTCATCTATGTGAAGGAAGGTGAGGCGAAGAACTTCGTGATCATCGACGCGGCTATGAACGACCTCATCCGCCCCACGCTTTATGAGGCCTATCATGCCATCCGCCCGGTCCGCGCGCCGGCCGACGACGCACCGCGGATGCGGGCCGATGTCGTCGGTCCGGTCTGCGAGACCGGAGACTATCTGGCGCTGGACCGCGATCTGCCCGTGCTCGCCGCCGGCGATCTGATCGCCGTCGCCACCGCCGGTGCTTATGGCGCGGTCTTGTCCAGCACGTATAACTCCCGCCTGCTGGTGCCGGAGGTGCTGGTTCGCGGCGACCGTTTCCACGTCGTGCGGCCGCGTCCCAGCTACGGGGATCTCATCGACCGCGATTCGATGCCTGACTGGCTGTAGAGCGCCACTCCCGGCTGTCCGGCCAGGGGTGGTTCGGCCGGCTGTCCGGCCGGTTCGGGTCGGTATGTCGCGTCGGTGCGCTTTTTCTCCGACGTCGCGGTGAGGAACCAGGCAATCCCGTACTGAACAAGGATCCCCCCCGCCAGCAGGGCGGTATCCTCGAAAAAGCTGGTCTGAAAACGCGCACGCAAGACCTGCAGCGCGATCGCCAGGACCGAGCCCGTGGCAAAGACGGCGAGACCGTTCCGCCCCATCAGCGCAACCGGCCGGAAGAACGGTGTCGCGATCAGCCACGCGACGGCGGGAAGGTTCACCACCACATAGGTGAGCGCCAATACATGCAGAAGGCGCGGTGCCGCGACGAACGACTTGTCGAAGCCGGCGATGAAGAAGGGCAGCGTCTCCCTTCCCGGAAGCGCGCCGAGCCGCAGCTGCACCCAGAAAAAGGCGAGGACGAGAAAGGCGACCGCCAGCCCGAAAAGCCGGCTGTCATAGAGCACCAGCTTTCGCCCCTCGGTCATCGAAAGGCCCATCGCGATGCCGATGGCATAGACGAGCTGCCAGCTGATCGGATTGAAGAACCACCCGCCGGGATTGGGAAAATTGGGCAGGTTCAGCCGGAACATGCCCGCCAGAAACCAGATGGCAAAGGCAAGACCCAGCATCGCCCAGCGATTCCTGAGGCCGAGCACGATATAGAACGGCGAGACGATCAGGAGGGTAAAGTAGAGCGGCAGGATGTTGAAATAGCCGAGCTGGTGTCCGAGCGTGGGGATGCCCACCATTGCCGAAAGCGGCCGGTCGAGAAGCCGCGTGAAATTCACCCGGCGCACGATATCCACCGTGTCGAGGTAGAGAATGCCCGAGGCGACGATGGCGATCGCGATGACCGAGGTGACGATGTGGGCGACATAGATCGTTCCCGCCCGGCGCCAGATGCGCAGCAGCGCGTTGCCGAAATCGCCCGCCCTGAAACCGCGTGAATAGGCAAGGCCCACGGCAATGCCCGACATCAGGACGAACGCCTCCGCCGCGTCGGAAAAGCCGAAGTTGCGGGAGGTGAAACGTTCGTAGAAATTGCCCGGAACGTGATTGACGAAGATGGTCAGGAGGGCCAATCCGCGGAAGACGTCGAGACGAAGGTCGCGGCTGGTCTTCCGCGGTGGCAAGGTCGTATTCACCTGAGCTTCTCCGTCTCGGCCGAGGCAGCGCCGGGGAGCGGCTCGGTGGGTAGCTCGACACCCTGATTCCGTCGCCAGCGCGAGAGGATGTCCTCCTGCTGGCGCATTACCCGGCTCGGCGCCAGCTCTTCCGTCGTCGCAAAGAGGCCGAGATGCCGGTAAAGCCAGTGGCTGGCGAGCGAGGTTGCACTGATGAGCACGGGCGCGAACAGTTGCGGCCCGGCCACCAGCATGATGTACGGCAGGAAGCCCGGCGCCAGCCGGTAGGCCGCGCCGATGGTCAGCGAGCCTATTGCGACGATCCACCAGCTCGCCGCCCACGCCTCGCCCAGGCGCACCCGGCCCGCCTCGCGATTGGCGGCCGGCCAGCCGGCATCGGCGCCCGCCAGGATCTGCAGAACGGCGCGCGTCTGGAACAGCATCATGATCGGGGCGAGAACACTGGTGAGCGCGATTTCGACGACCGCGCTGAGAAAGCATCTCAGCGTTCCCCCGAACCGCCGGTTGCGCCCGGAGATCGCGCCGTCGATGAGGACGAGGATCTTGGGGCCGATCAGGAGGCCCACGACGCCGGTCAGAAGCGCCAGCGCGTTGGCCTGCTCGACGCGCGGAAAGACCGGCAGGCCCGGAACGGGAAAATAGTCCGGGATCACCTGCATCGCCGGAGCGGCGATGCTGGCGATCAGGAACAGCGCCCAAAGCGGCGCCGCCACATAGGCCATGATGCCCTGCAGGAACACGAACCGGCTCCACGGCTTCAGCTCCGGCGCTGCGATGATGCGCCCGTGCTGCAGGTTGCCCTGGCACCAGCGCCGGTCACGCTTGGCGTAATCGACGACGTTGTCGGGCCCTTCCTCGAAGGAGCCCCGGAGATCGGGATCGATGCGCACCTTCCAGCCGTTGCGCGCCAGCAGCGCGGCTTCCACATAGTCATGGCTGAGGATGTGCCCGCCGAAGGGCGGCTTGCCCGGCAAGACCGGCAGGCCGCAGCTCTGGGCGAAGGCGCGCGTGCGTGTAATGGCGTTGTGGCCCCAGAAGGGGCCTTCGCGCCCCTGCAGCAGGGCAAGGCCCCGCGCGAAGACGGGTGAATAGTAGGAAGCGGAAAACTGGATGGCGCGGCCGAAGAAGGAACGCGCGCGGATGACCTTCGGCAACGTCTGCAACAGGCCGAGCTCCGGATCGGCATCCATGCGCCGCACCATCTCCACCATCGTGGTACCTTCCATCAGGCTGTCGGCATCGAGGATGATGAGATAGTCGTAGAGCGCGCCCGAGGTCCTGATGAAGTCGGCGATGTTGCCGGCCTTCTTGCCGGGGTTCGTCTCGCGCCGGCGGTAGTAGATGTGGTGCTTGTCCCCGACCTCCTGCTTCAGCCGCGCAAACCAGAACGCCTCCTGCGCGGCGATGCGCGGATCGTTCGTGTCCGACAGGATGGCGAAATCAAAGTGCTCGCCGGCGCCCGTCATGTGGAGGCTCTTCACCATGGCCGCGACGTGGGAAAAACTCTTGGCCGGATCCTCGTTGTAGACGGGGACCAGAACCGCGGTCGTCGCCCCGGAAGAAGCAGGCGGCGCCCGGATCGCCCGCTCGCGCCCGGCGAGCAGGCCGTTGAGCGCCAGCCCCGCGCCCCAGGCGAGCCAGGCCGTCGTCACGGCCAAAAGCGCCACACGCACGAGGTCGAGCCACTGGAGCCCGTCCGAATAGTAGAAGCCTACCGCCAGAAAGCTGGCGATGGCGGCCATAACGATGGCAAAAGAGACGGAAAGCGAGCGCCGGAGCGTGACCATGTGAAAACCCATTGCTGCCGGGCGACGCCGGCGCGAAAGACTATCGCGGCGCGAACCACTCGATCAGCGGCCGCAGGAAAAGGCCGCGGACGCGCTGCCGGACAAGCATCTGCTCCGGCATGGCCATCGGCGCGGCCGGCAGGCCACTTTCCTCTACAGGATGGCGCGAGCGGGTTTGTCCCTCAGGAACGCGCATCATTTCTTCTCCATTGGTAAACCCAGGTCTCCGACAATTTGCGGTCGCCACGCCGCAGATAGGCGGTCAACTCCACCGGAGCGTCGTCCTCGGGCGTAAGATCGATCACGAGGCGCCAGGCGCCGTTTGCCTCGATCCGCGATACGGTGGAATGGACGATTGTTGCGCGGCTGGCTGAAACGTTGGCTTCAACGCCTTCATCCGCAGATAAGTTCCTGAGGGATTCACCCTCGAAATCAATCACGAACTTCCGCAGATCCTCCCCGTTCTCCATCCCCGAAACACCGCCCACCCCGGTGCGCAGGGCCGAAACCCGGGCAAGCTCGTCCGTGGGCTCCTCGATGGATCCCCATGTCAGGCGGTAACGAAAAGTGTGCTCCTGCCCGGCCTTGAATTCCCCCTCGGGAATCCAGAAGGCGACGATGTTGTCGTTGACTTCCAGCTCGGTGGGCAGCTCGACGAGGTTGACCGCTCCCTTCCCCCAGTCGTCCAGGGGTTCCACGAGAAGCGAGGGCCGCCGCTCGTACCCCGCACCCGCATCCTGATAATGATCGAAGTCGCGATCGCGCTGGAAGAGCCCGAAGGCCTTCGGGCTGGTTTCGCTGAAGAACGACATCGCCAGTTCGTGCGGATTGTTGAGGTTGCGCCACAATTGCTCCCCGTCGGCACGCACGACCTTCAGCCCGTCGCTGTCGTGCACCTGTCCGCGGAAATCATCGAAGGCGCTTCTGTTGTTCTCGGCGTACAGAAACATCGACGTCATGGGGGCAATGCCCAGCCGCTGAATGTCGTTGCGGATGAAAAGACGGGCCGTCACGTCCATCACGGTGTTCTTGCCCGGTGTGATCTTGAAGGCATAGGCGCCTGTCAGGCTCTCGCCTTCGAGGGCGGCATAGACGGTTATGTTCTCGCCCTGCCGGCTGGGCTTCTCGATCCAGAAATCCGTGAACCGGGGAAACTCCTCCCCCCTGGTCGTCGCGGTGTTGACCGCAATCCCCCGCGCCGAAAGCCCGTAGAAGTTTCCACGCCCCAGGGCGCGGAAATAGCTGGCACCGAGAAACGACACCAGCTCGTCCATGACCTGCGGATCGTTGAGCGGATAGTGCAGCCGGAAACCGGCCACGCCCGGCAGTTCGAGACCGGCGAAATCCTCCGAATTGAGCGGCTTGCGGTATTCGAACCGGTTGGCGTCTATGTGGACGAGGGAGGCGCGGCCGTCCTCGACCACATGGATCCTCACCGGATGCTTGAACAGCCATCCGGGATGGAAGGCCTGCAGTTCGAAGGGCGCCTCCCCGCGCCACAACGCCTCGTCGGGCCGAAAGCGGATCGCCCGGTGCTCGTCATAGGTCAGTTCGGCCACCACCTCCGGCAAGGTCTCCTCCGGAGGCGCGAAGGGCTCTTCGGCGCGCTGCTTCATGGCCCGGGTCAAGCGCTCGAACGAAAAGGCGTGACCCTCACCCCCAGCACCGGGCAGATCGGTTTCCTCGGGCTCCTGGGCAAGAGCGGCGCGCGCGCCCAAGACGGCCGACGCCCCCAAAAGAAGCCTTGCCCCGGAGACGATGAAGGAACGACGGTGCATGAAATTCACTCACTACGGATATTGCGCACTGGAGGCGACGCCTTACTCGCAAGGCAATGAAAACGACAACTTGGAGAAGTTGAGGCGTGCGGCGTCACATTGGGAAACGGCATGTTACAATTTGCGACGGAAGATGCCGCAGCCTCACATAAACGCGGCGCGCCACAGCGGCGACCGATGAGTCGCGCTCACTTCAAAGCTCACGCTGAATTCCTCGCGCTCGAGGGAGCAGGACCTTTGGTGGGGATACGTCTTCACCAATGGCCACCCAAAAGGTCGTTTCGGGCCCACTCGACATTTGATTCCGAAAAGGCTCGCCTCCGGGTCAGGGAGGAGTATGGGTCGATTCGACGGAGTTGTCAGGCTGGAAAGGAGGCCGAGAGATTGAGCGCCGCCGCGGCCCATATCCCCCGCATCCGTAATGAATACGATAAAAGATCGTGCCCGCAGCGATTTTACCACGGCACCCGGGCCGACATGAAACCGGGAGGGCTGATCGTGCCAGGCTACAGCTCCAACTACGGCAATCGGAAGCAGGCATCCTGGGTCTATCTCACCGGCACGCGGGATGCGGCCATCTGGGGCGTCGAACTGGCCGCCGGCGACGGCCGGGAAAGGATCTACATCGTGGAGCCGACCGGCCCGATTGAGGACGACCCCAACCTGACGGACAAGAAATTCCCAGGCAATCCGACGCAGTCTTACCGCACCCGCGACCCGCTACGGGTCACGGGTGCGGTCACCGGGTGGCAGGGCCACTCGCCCGAACGCCTGAAGGAAATGAAGGACCATCTAGAACGCCTGGAAGCGGAAGGCATCGAGGCGATCGACTGAGTGCCGGGGAGGCGTCACTCTCCAACATAACGCTCGAAGTTGTTCAGGATCGCCTGCCAGCCGTCGCGCTGCATCTCGATGGAATTCTGCGTCTCGGCATCGAATATGGTCGTCACCTTCGTACCGTTTCCAGCGGCTTCGAAGATCGTGCGCGCCTTGCGCCCGTCGCTCATGGCCAATGTGATCGCCTTGTACGGCTCGACCTCTTCGTACACCGCCTCGAAATCGAATCCGAAACTGCCGTCCTTGGCTTCCATGCGCGCCTTGTAGGCGCCGCCCACCTTCAGGTCGGCTTCGGCGCTCGGGCAGCACCAGTCGTCGGAAGCGAAGTTCCACCGCGTGATATCAGCGGGCGTCGTGTAGGCCTCCCAGACGCGTTCGATCGGCGCGGCGATGGTGGTAGCGATGGTGATCTGCTGGTCGGTCATCTTGGTTTCCTTGTTGTCGCAGTTGGATCCGATTTCCCCGACGGTTCATTGCGTGATTTCGGGCTCGACAAGTTTGGCAAGCTTGCGCAGCGACTCCTGCCAACCGAGATAACATGCCTCGAGGGGGATCAGATCGGGCACGTTCTCCTGAACCACCGTCATCTCCGTTCCGACTGAAACGGCCCTTAGCGTGACGGTCACCTTCATCTCGCCCGGAAGGTTCGGATCATCGAACACGTCGCTGTAGACGAGCATCTCTCCGGGAACGAGTTTCAGATAGGTGCCGCCGAAGGAATGGCTTTGCCCAGTCGTGAAGTTCCGGAAGGACATTCTGTGCTTGCCGCCTTCCTTCGCCTCAAGTTCATGGACCGTGCAGGTAAAACCGAAGGGCGGGAGCCAGCTCGCAACCGCGTCAGGTTCCAGAAACGCGCGGTAGACCTTTTCGGATTTCGTGGCGAAAACCCGGTGCAGTTTAACGGTGTTGGGCATGATCATTTCCATTCATTGAGCTTTCCAAGGCGCGGTCGCCTTGGGCGGGTTAGCCTGCTACCGCGGCTTCCAGCGCCGCGATGTCGATTTTCTTCATCGTCATCATCGCCTCGAAGGCGCGCTTTGCTTCATTGCGATCGGAACTCGTCGTCAGGTCCAGCAGTCGCCTCGGCGTAATCTGCCAGGAGAAGCCCCAACGGTCCCTGCACCAGCCGCAGGCGCTCTCGGCGCCTCCATTGCCGACGATCGCGTCCCAGTAACGGTCGGTCTCCTCCTGGTCTTCGGTCACGACCATGAAGCTCACCGATTCATTCGGTTTGAAGTTCGGGCCGCCGTTCAGGCCGACAAACCGGCGCCCCAGCACGGTGAATTCGACCGTCAGTTCACTGTCTTCGTGCCCGCCGGGAAAATCGCCGGGAGCCGCGTTCACCCGTTCGACATGGCTGTCGGGAAAGGTGGCGGCATAGAACTCCGCCGCCTTGCTTGCTTCACCGTGATCGAACCACAGGCACGTAACGAGTTCGGTCATATCCAATCTCCTCGGTTCTTGGGGGTCATGTGCTTGCACCGCCTCTACAACGGAACTTGGGCCAGTTTGGCAGTATCCCGGTCTCCCCAGTTGTCGCGTTGGCAGGACGGACTTCCTTTAGGACGAACGACCGATACCTTTCCCGACACGCGCGATAAAATCGGCGTAAACACCCGTCCATAGAATAAGCAAGGGCACCCGCCGCGCCTGCGAGATCTCAGCCAAACCAGCTTTTGTTGGCCAGGAAGGGCCGCCAGCTAATAGGCGAGCGCTTCCATTTCACCACTGTCCAAATCCGCGACTGCCGCCTCGTAGGGCATGCTGATCGTAAATGGCTTGGACAATATCGATCCCATGTCAAAATGAACGCGCTTCGCGTGCGCGGCTGCGTGGGATTTTAGCAGTAGGCTATGTCGAAGCCACTGCCATCTTGCGCAAGCAAGCAGGAGTCATAGCTAGCCAGGTACGATCTTTGAAACGGCGCGCTCGTCCAGGGCGCCGCTGGAGCATGCAACCCATAGTGGGGCCTTCAGAGGTCCTGAATCCCAATTCTGTCGCCAGAGGAACCCGCTAGGGCCCGGATTCTAGGCGGGGAACGCCACTGTGAAGCAGCAACCGCAGCCGCTGGGATTAGGAACCGCAGAAACGCGGCCACCGAGCTGGTCCGCAAGGGCCTTGACCACTTTCATTCCGAGGCCACTCGCGCTCTGCTCCAAGT
The DNA here is from genome assembly GCF_042660605.1 of Nitratireductor sp. GCM10026969. Taxonomy (NCBI): domain Bacteria; kingdom Pseudomonadati; phylum Pseudomonadota; class Alphaproteobacteria; order Hyphomicrobiales; family Phyllobacteriaceae; genus Nitratireductor; species Nitratireductor sp. GCM10026969. The sequence goes on along the minus strand of NZ_JBHSUM010000032.1, from coordinate 11,055 downwards.
CGAAACCGGGAGGCAAGCCTTCACCGTTGTCCCTGACGCTCAGTTCGTGCATGCCATCCTTGAGATGGTATACGACGTTGATATTTGTCGCGCCATGCTTGGCGGCATTGGTCACAAGCTCATTCACGATCAGTCCAATCGGCTGGATCCGTTCCGTGGGGACGTTTCCTTCGTCGCCGTCCACCTTCACGGGCCTGTCCAGTATGCCGGAGAGATCTGCGCAGAGTCGACGCAGGAAACCGATGCAGGATATCTCGTCCGCAGCTTCAATGTGAAAATTCTGGTGAACCCGCGCGACCGCCGCCACCCTATTCGCGGCCATCTGCAACTGCTCCGAGGCGGCAGGTGGAAGATCGGATAGGCGGGCCTGCATGGTCAGTAAGGCCGAAACAAAGTGGAGACTGTTCCTCACGCGGTGGTCGATCTCACGCGCCATGATCTCTGCTCTGGCGACTGCCTGCCGAGCGGATAAGCGCAATTCCATCTGGTCCATCACCACCGAGGCGAGGTCTTTGAGTTCCTCGATTTCTGCCTGGCTAATCGGACGGGCTTCCCTGTCGATGACGCAGAGCGTGCCGAGATTATAACCATCGCTGGTCCGCAGCGGGACACCTGCATAGAACCGCAGCCCGAACTCACCTGCGACCAGCGGATTGGCAAGCGAACGAGCGTCGACGTTGGCATCGGTGAGGATGTGAGGGTCCGCTGACAGGATGGCCGACGCGCATAACCCCGGATCGCGTTCGACCTGCTCCACCTGAACGCCGTGGTGCGATTTGAACCAGATGCGGTCGTGGTCCACGATGCTGATGATCGAAATCGGAACGTTGAAGCGGCGGGCGGCTATGGCGGTGATCCGGTCGAACGAACCGTCCGGAGGCGTATCGAGGATGTCGTAACGCCTCACCGCCGCCAATCGCTGCGGCTCGTCCTCAGGGATGATGCTCGGGTGAACGTTCAATGACAGACCTTTCCAGTCGCGAACGATATCGCTTCAGCCTTTCCCAAACGGTGACAAAGAACGCTTGTCGGATCAAATCTCCGTATCTGTTGCGGCAATCTCGGCTGTGGGCGTGGCTCCGGGTGGACGTAGCGCTTCCAAAATAGCGTCCTCACCTGTGAAAACCCATTGCAGGTGGTAACGTTCCCCAAACGACTGAACGGAGGCCTGCTCATCTAATCTGCCCCCCGCAACATCTGCTTTTGGCAGACGCTCAAGCCGGCCGAAATGGCCGGCGGACACTAGAAGCGCCCGCTAGATGGTCGTGTGTGCGCCTTTTCAGAGCGGTCGTTCAGCCCGAATATTCACTGATGCCTGTGCATCTGCGCAGCCCACCGAATCGCACCTTGGGTATTCATGTCATGTATTTGGGCAAAGCAGCAGCCGACGCATCGACAGCAACGCGAATCTTCAACGGTAAGTACGGCGTCTGCAGCCACAGCGCATAATCGTCGAACACATATCCTGGATGATCTTCCAGTAGCGGGACAAGTGAGCCCGCCCGAATGCGCTCGCGAACCAGCCAGGATGGAAGCCAGGCAAGCCCCATGCCCGCGGTTGCGGCGTCGGCGATCGCATCGAGGTCATCGAGACGCAGCCGGTTGGCCGGCACGACCTGTGCCGGCGGGCGGCCTTGACGGGGAAACAGCCATGAATGGACCCAGCCGGGCCTGCCACCAGCGCGTCCGCAGCTTCAGCCGGTAATCACCAAAACCTTTCCTTTCGATGAGACCGGCGAGGCACATCGCTTCCTGGAATCGAACAATCAGTTCGGCAAGATTATCGTGACGGTTTGACCGATCCTGCACTCTCCCGGTTTGCGCGCCGCGGTAAAGGCGGCAGTGTCCGCAAGGCCGACGACGATCACTCGGGTCCAGCACTGAACTTCAACACTCCAGCGGGCTTTCGCTCGCCAAAGGCAAGCCACTGAGCCGATTGGCTTGAAACTGGCAGGCGGTCAGTTCAACCAGGTCTCCGCGCGCAAACGCTCGACCGCGAGATCGACGAAGGCGCGCACGCGCGCAGCCGCGCGGCGCCCTTCAACATGGACCACGTGGACGGGGATGGGGGGCGGCTCGTAGTTGGCGAGCAAGATCTCGAGCTTGCCGGCGCGGACCTCCTGCTCCACCTGGTAGGCGAGCAAACGGACAATGCCCCGCCCCGCCACAGCCGCGGCGACGGCGACCTCTGCCGAATTGGCAAAGAAGCGCGCCGGCGGCCGCACGATCTTGGTGCGGCCGGCGACGGGAAAGGCCCATTGTCGCTGGGGAATGGAGAAGGAGAAGTCGATCGCCTCCATGCGCAGGAGGTCGGCCAGCTCTTTCGGCACACCGTGCTCGGCGAGATAAGAGGGTGCGGCGCAGACGACATGTCGCATCGAGCCGACCTGGATCGCCATGAGCGACGAGTCCGGCAGGTGCGCGATGCGCACAGCGATGTCGAAGCCTTCTTCGACCAGGTCGACGACCCTGTCCACCAGAAGGGTGCGCACGCTGACTTCCGGGTGGCGGGCGAGGAAATCGATGGCGATCGGCGCCACGAACAGGCTGCCGAACATCGAAGGCGCCGTCACCCCGACCTCGCCGCGCAGTTCGGAATGGGCGCCGGTGGCTGAGGCCTCAGCCTCGGCCAACCCTTCCAGGATGCGCCTGCCATCCGCAAGAAAGCGCGCCCCGGTTTCGGTCAGGCGGACGACCCGCGTGGTGCGACTGAACAGGCGCACGCCGAGATGGTCTTCCAGCGCGGCGACCGCCCGGGTGACGGCCGGTGGCGACATGCCGAGCCGCTTCGCCGCGGGCGCGAAGCCTCCTTCCTCGGCCACGGCGATGAGAACCTGAATGCTCCTGAACCGATCCATCGATTGTTCCGATTATCGAAATTATTTGCTGCACCTTTTTTGCATTAACACAGTCTATAAAAAGAACGACCCTTGCAACGCCGTCCATCCGATGTTGCTCAAGGAAGTTCCCATGTCCGCAGAAATGAAGCCTGTCGTCCTCCATCGCCACCTGCTCTCGGGCCATTGCCACCGTGTCGAGCTGTTTTTGTCGCTGCTCGGCCTGCCTGTCGCGTTCGTCGAAGTCGATTTCGCTCAAGGGGCGCACAGGAGACCCGACTTCCTTGCCCGCAATCCCTTCGGCCAGATTCCGGTGCTGGAGGACGGCGACGTGGTGCTTGCCGACAGCAACGCCATCCTCGTCTATCTCGCGCTTAAATACGACGCCTCGCGCCGCTGGTACCCGGCAGACGCGGTCGCCGCAGCCGCGGTTCAGCGGTGGCTGTCGGTCGCTGCGGGGCAGCTCGCCCACGGCCCTGCCGCTGCGCGACTCGCCACCGTGTTCAAGCTCCCGCTCGACCACGAGCGGGCGAAAGGCATCGCCGATCAGCTTTTTACGATCCTCGAATCCCATTTGGCCTCAAGGCCGTTCCTCGTTGGAGAGGAGGCGACCATCGCCGATGTCGCGCTTTATGCCTACACCGCGCGCGCACCGGAAGGCGGCGTGGCGCTTACGCCTTACCCCAAGGTGAGCGCGTGGCTTTCCCGTATCGAGGCACTGCCCCGCTTCGTGCCGATGCATGAGGTACCGGAACCCGTGGTGGCCTAGCAACGCGTTCCAAAGTTCAGCCCTTGGAGAGATCCATGTCCTCCCCGCAGACTTACCAGCCGCTTCCCGGATGGGATCGGGACAGCTCGCCCTACCATGCGGGGGAGCAGGCCGCGCAGGCGCGCGCGGGCGCCCGTGAAATGGCCGAGCGCATCGGGCGCAAGGTCATCCGCAGCTTCATGCCCGACCAGCACCGGGAGTTCTTCGCCGAGTTGCCCTTCGTCATCCTCGGCAGCCTCGATGCTGCAAGGCAGCCCTGGGCCTCGATCCTCGTCAGCCCGCCGGGCTTCGTGCAATCGCCCGATCCGCGCCGGCTGACGATCGCGGGGCGACCGCTCTCAGGCGATCCTTTGCGCGCCAACCTCAGGAAGGACGCTGCCGTTGGCATGCTGGGCATCCAGCCCGAGACGCGCCGCCGTAACCGCGTGAACGGGCGGGTGATCGAGGCGGGCAAGGACAGCTTTACCATCGCCGTCGATCAGAGTTTCGGCAATTGCCCGCAATACATCCAAGCCCGCGCACCGCATCTCGTCTCCCCCGCGTCCACGGGCAAAGCCAGTAGGCCGATCCGCCGGGAGGGTGCGGCTCTCTCAGCCGAAGCGGCCGAGTTGGTGCGCATGGCCGACACCTTCTTCATCGCCACCGCCTCGCCCGGCGCAGGCGGGGAGAACCCGGTCGAAGGCGCCGACGTGAACCACCGCGGTGGCAAGCCGGGCTTTGTCGACGTGCGACAGGAGGACGGGCGCTCCGTGCTCGTCGCGCCCGACTTCGCCGGCAACTCTGCCTTCTCCACCTTCGGCAACCTGCTGCTCAACCCGAAGGCCGGGCTGCTCTTCGTAGACTTTGCCGCCGGTCACGTGCTGATGGTGACGGGCGAGGCCGAGGTGATCTGGGATGCGCCGGAGGTTCGGGCTTTCCCCGGCGCGGAGCGGCTCCTCTCCTTCCGTCTGAGCGAGGGCCTGTTCATGGCGAACGCCTTGCCCATGCGCTGGTCGAACCCCGAGCCTGCGCCGCAAATCGCCGCCACCGGCACCTGGGCGGACGTGGCGCGCGCGGCCGACGACGCGGCCCAGGCGAATACCTGGCGCCGTTTCGTCGTCACGCGGGTCGAAGAGGAGAACGGGACGGTGAGCTCCTTCCGTCTCTCGCCGCAGGACGGCAACGCCATCACGCCTCACCTGCCGGGCCAGTTCCTGCCGATCGCTGTCGAGGTTCCCGGCGAGGCGCAGCCGCTCCGGCGCACCTACACGATCTGCAGCGATGCGAATGGCCGGGAATACAGACTGACCGTGAAGCGCCGGACTCACGCCGGTGCGCGGCCGAGCGTCAGCAACTGGCTGCACGTCCATGCGCGGGCGGGGACGGTCATTCACGCTCTGGCGCCGCGTGGCGACTTCATCCTGGATACGAGCAGCCGCAGACCCATCGTGCTTTTGTCCGCCGGCATCGGCGTAACGCCGATGTTCGCCATGCTCGACCACCTGACCGGCGGCATGGCCGGACGGCCGCGCCAGCCCGATCGTCCGATCTTCTTCATCCATGCCGCACGAAACGGCGCAGAGCATGTCTTCTCCCGTGATGTCCGCCTTCTCGCCGAACGCAATGCGAACCTGACTGTGCATGTGCGCTACTCCCGCCCGCGGCCGCAGGATGTCCCGGGGCGAGACCATGACAGCACCGGGCGCATCGACCGGGCGCTGCTGCAGTCGCTCTTGCCGCTTGACGATTATGAGGTCTATCTCTGCGGGCCGGCGGGGTTCATGCAGACGGCCTATGATCTGCTGACCGGCCTCGGCATCGCGGATGAGCATATCCATGCCGAAGCCTTCGGCCCGGCGCGGCTCCAACGCCGGGCAGCGGCAATGCAGGAGGAACGTCGGGAGCTTTCGCCGGCAGCGGAAGCCGACGTCACCTTCCGTCGGGCGGGCATACGCGTCTCCTGGAAACCGGCAGAGGGCTCTTTGCTCGACCTTGCCGAGGCCGCAGGCGTCGATGCCCCCTGGAACTGCCGAGCCGGCGTCTGCGGCACCTGCACGGCCCGTCTCGTGGAGGGCTCTGTCGCCTACCCCGAGGAACCCACCGCAAGCGGTGGTCCTGATGAAGTCCTGATCTGCTCGGCAGTACCCGCAAGCCGCGAGCTCGTGCTCGATCTTTGAAGAATGTGCTGTAAATAGCGAGGACGGATGCACTTACGTGAAGATCGCCACCATCGGCGCCACCGGCTGACCGGTTCGAAGATCCTGGCAAAGGTACGCGCTCTACCGCGTACATGAGGCCACGGCGATTGCCCGCAACACGGTCACAGACGCCCCTTGGTCACCTGAGTTCGTTGGGAGGACCGTCTCCTGTTGCAGGAGGCTTCATATGAGATAGGGACCGGCCGGCTTGAATGCCGGCCGGTCCTTTGATCCCCTGGCTCAGCCCCACTTCATCTCGCCTTTGGCGACCTTGGCGCCGATCTCGAGGGCAACATCCAGACCGGCATCCGGATAGCGCTTCTTCATCGCCGCGATGAGTTCGGCGCTGTCCTTGGCCTTGGCGAACTCCTCTTCATAGGCGACAAGATAGTCGCGCGTGAAGGTGACGCCGGAGAGATCGGTCGGCCAATCCGGCTTCATGTGGCCGGGCACGACGATCTTCGGGTTACGCGCGGCGATGCCGTCCAGAGCGCGGATCCAGGCCGCACGATCTTCCGGGTTGGGGACGTCGGCGATCCAGGGATGCAGACCACCATAAACCAGGACGCCGCCAAAAACCGCTTCGAGCGAGGGAACCCAGTGGTAGCGGCGATCGTGCATGTCTTCGATGGTGACGATTTCCACCGTCTCGCCATCGACCGCAAGCGATGCCACGTCGGAAGGTTCCGGCATCACGACTTCGTCGACCGACTGCGGGCCGTTGTCGCCAAGCTGCGGTCCCCAGGCCTCGATCTTTCCCGCGACATTTTCCTCGATAGCGGCGACCGTGTCGGGCGCTGCAATCACGCGCGCATCCGGAAACGCGGCTTTCACCGGAGCGAGGCTGAAATAGTAGTCAGGATCGTTGACGCTGACATAAACGGTTGTGAGCTTCAGGCCGCTCGCCTTGATCGCGTCGGCGACAGCGCTGCCGTCAGAGAGCGTAAAGCCGCCGTCGATGAGAACCGCCTCGGTGGCACCTTTGAGGAGCACCGGCGCGCGGAAGAAGCCGCTGTCGTTGGTCGGGAAATACTCCCACGACAGCGACGATTGTGCCAATGCGGGCAGCGGTGAGACGACCACGGCGGCACCGGCGGCCAGCGCCGTTTTCATGACTTCTCTTCTCGTAAACATGGAATCCTCCTGGTTTCGCGATTGATGGAGAAAAGGAACTCAGTCCAGACGCGTCCAGCTCCCGGTGAGGGTGAGGAACTTGTGGTCCGGAAGCGTGATGGCGGCGTGGACGGTGTCGTTCTCGAAATCCTCGACATGGGCGACGGTGATGCCGTCCGCCTCCTGCCAGGTCACCATGAAAACGCCGGGGCGGATGTAAGTCGCCCGATAGGTTTCGGTCGTGGCAGCGGCCTCGAAATCCTCGGCACCGAAAGGCGCCCATCGCAATGTCTCGCCATCCGCGTCGAAAGCGACGCGAAAGACGGGGTCGCCATAATCCGCCTTGTAGATATGGCCGGTTGCGGGAAATGCGGTGTCGGTCACGGGTCTTCCTCGTTTGTTGCTGTTTGGCGATGTCACGCGGCGCGCAGACCCGCGATCAGTTCGTCAGCGCTGCCGTAGAGCGCGCTCGAATTGACGAGGCGGGCGTCCTGCCCCTCTCCGGCGATGAGGGTCGGCACGCCCGGTGCACCGAAGCGATGCAACTCGGCCTGCGCCGCTTCGATCCGGCCTGCGTTAGACGCGCGCAGTTCCTCGTCGGGGGCCGCAAAGCGCTCGGCGGCCTCATTGAGACCCAGCTCGGCCAGGATATCGGCAATGACGGCCGGATCGCCATTGTCGCGTCCCTCGACGTAGCGTGCGCGCTGGATAGCCTTCAGGGCCTCGAATTCGCGTTCGGGCGCGGTCAGACGCACGGAGGTCAGCGCCAACGTGGCGGGGCCGGAATCGATTTGGCCTGTTCCGCTTTCCAGCACGTTCTTGCGATAGGCTTCACTGAAGACCTGGCCGGTGAGCTTCGCGATGCGCTGGTCGGCCTCCCATGCATGCGCCGCGAAACCGGCATTCATCGGGAACGCGCCAGCGCCGGCGAACAATCCGGTCGGGATGATCGTGACCTCGATCTCGTCCTGTTGCATGAGCTTCCCGATCGCGGGCGAGGCGCCGTAGCACCAGCCGCAAAGCGGATCGAACAGGTAAGTAAGTTGGATTGTCTCGGACATGGATAAGGCTCTTCGTGATGACGGGCGCCGGCTTCCGGTTTGGCCGCCAGCCGTGGATCAGTATCCGACGGTGAAGCGCTGGCGGATGTGCTTGGGGTTTTCGATCTCGTCCACCATGGCGATGGCGTAATCCTCGAAGGAAACGCTCGACCCGTTTTCGCCGGTCAGCAGTTCATCCTTGCCGAGCCGGAACTTGCCTGTCCGTTCGCCGGGAACGAACATTGCCGAGGGTGACAGGAAGGTCCAGTCGAGGTCGTCGATCGTGCGCAGGTAGGCGAGCGTTTCGGCGCCCCTGATGGCCTCCTCCTTGTAGGCGGCCGGGAAGTCCGGCTGGTCGAGAAGGCGTTTGCCGGGGGCGACTTCCAGGCTGGCCGCGCCGCCGACGACCAGGTAGCGCGTGACGCCGGCCTTGCGCAGTGCGTCGGTAATGATCGAGAAATCGGTGCCGATGAACCGGGTCGCGCTGACGACGGCGTCATGCCCCCGGACCAGTTCGGCCAGAGACGCGCTGTCCTGCGCATCGCCCTCGACGGCCGTCACGCCCGGCAGCGCTCCGATCTTTTCGGGGTTGCGCGCAATGGCCGTGACCCGATGTCCCCGATCGGACAGTTCCTTGAGAATGCGCGAGCCGACATTGCCGGATGCGCCGATAAGCGCGATATGTGCCATATCCATCCCCCTTCGGTTTGAGATCCTGATCAGGTCTATAAGCTAGACCTGGCCCGGCCACCTATGATATCGGGATCGCCCTTGCAAGACGTCATCGTCCGGTGATCAGGTCAGCCCGGTGTGACCACGAGCGTCATGGAGCACAGCAGAATGAGCCAAGGTAAACTCGTTTCCATTCCCTTCGTGTTCGAACAACCTTGTCCGATCAGAGATGTTCTCGACCGGATCGGCGACCAATGGAGCCTGCTCATTCTCCAGGTGCTCGAGCACGGAACCATGCGCTTCAGCGAGATTGAGCGAGCGATCACCGACATCTCCAAGCAGATGCTCTCCAAAACGCTGAGGCGTCTGGAGGAGGATGGCTTCGTGCGACGCACCCTCTATCCGGAAGTTCCGCCGCGGGTCGAGTACGAGCTGACGGACCTCGGCCGCTCCTTCCTGATGCCGATGAAGGGACTCATTGCCTGGGCGAATGAGAACCATCAGGCGATCTGCGAGGCACGTGGCGAATATGGCGTAGAGAACGGAGGCCGGTGAGCGGAGCGTCTTGCGGTTCCTCGGCGACGACCGCCGATAGATGGCTCGATTGAGCCCACCCAAGACGTTGGTCCTGCGTGCAGCGGCGGATAGTGAAGCGCCGCCCGGATGCTGCGCTGTCAGTTAAGGCACGTCATGCCCCGCCGCTCACAATCTCGGCCGCAAGCCGGTCCACGAAGGCGTCGACCCGGAGCGGCGCGGGGATTCAGCAGCGCCACGATATCGGCACCGGGCAAGGACCCTTCGAGGACGGGACCGAACGAACCCGCCTCGAACCGGTTAGAGACTATGGATAGGACTGCGCTATTCAGTCTGGTTGAGCGCGTTCAGAACCTCGTTGGTTTACTGCACATGCTTGTCCAGGAACGCGCCGAAGTCCTCGGAATTCAGCCAAACCGCACCGAAACCACGCTCGGACATGCCGGCTTGGAAAGCTTCGGATTCGAAAGCCTCCTTGACCGCGGCCTCAATCTCCTCGACGAGAGCGGGATCCATGTCTGCCGGGCCGGCAACGCCCCTCCAAGTGCCACCGCTCACATCATGTCCGGTTTTTTCCTCGGCGGTAGGTACATCCGGATACTTCCCGAGCCGCTCCTCCGCCAGGACCGCAACCGTCTTCACCAGCCCCGCCTCCGTCATCGCATCGGTCTCTGGCACGGAAGACAGGACGATATCCACGCCCCCGGCCGCCAGTTCCTGCAGGCCTGCTGCCGACCCGGACGCGGGAATGAGGTTGAGCTTTGACACATCCACGCCTTCCGCGAGGAGGAGCGACACAAAGGGGATGTCCCACGAGGCGCTGCATGTGCCGCCGCACGAAATCTTCAGGCTCACGGGATCTTCCTTGAGCCGCGCGACGATATCGCCCAGCGTCTGAAGCTCTCCGTTCATCGCCACGTGCACGGCGGAGGGATCCGCGTTGATCTGCGCGATAGGTGTGAAGCTGTCTGCCGTGAAGTCCGCCTGCCCGAGCACCTTGAACTGGGGGGCTCGTGCGCGGTGAGGCGGAGGAGCGCGCATTCGAATCGTGTGTGTGGGAGTGGCTGTGGCGTAGTTTCCAGCCCTCCCCACCCGGCGATAAAGGTCGACGTGTCCAGTGCCCGAACGGCGCCCGCCCGGCAAACCGTTCCCCTTTCGGCGCCCAGCCCCTGAGCGGCGCCATGTTGGTCTTCACCCAGGTCTCGTCGATGAAGACCAGCCGCTTCGGGTCGATCCGCCCCTGATGGCGCTGCCAGCGTTCGCGGCGGCGCCTCACATCAGGGCGGTTGCGTTCGTCCGCGACCAGCGTCTTTTTTTGAAACTGAGCCCGCAGGCACGCAGGAACCGCCAGATCGTGTCGTGGCTGACCGCGACACCACGCTCGGCCAACAGCGCCTGCAGCCCTTTCACCGTCAACTCCGGGCGGCGCCGGACCTGATCAAGCAGCCACTCCCGCTGCCCCTCCAGAACCGGCTTGCGGTGCCCGCCCATCTTGCCCGGACTGACCGAGCCGGTCTGCGCCGCCCGCTGCGTCCATATCACGACGCTCGAAGGTGCCACATCGAAATGGAAGACGCGTTCCGAACATGGCGCGTGTGCGACGGTTCTCTTTTCAGCATCCGAATCTGGCAAGCCGGACAAAGCTCGATGTATCGTTTCTGGTTCGGCTCACGAACCCATCGATGAATGTCGATCTTCCTTTCCTGCCTAACGGCGCCACAGCCGTCACATGTCCATTGCTTTTGCTCCTGCATTCCCGATGCCCCTTCACGCCGATACCCTATAAGCCCCAAAACATCCTGCCCCATCTAGCGTGCAGCGGAGCGCGGTCAGAACTTCCCGACGACGTTGAGGAAGAGGCCCTGGTCGTCGAGGGTGAGGTCTCTGAGGTCGTCGGAGAAGCGGCCGAAGTT
>NZ_JBHSUM010000031.1:0-37427 GCF_042660605.1 Nitratireductor sp. GCM10026969 | reverse complement strand
ATCGATATCGCCGACGGCGTGCAGCGTGCCGTCGTCGCCGGGCGTAAATGCGATGGGGCGCCTGCCACCCGCTTCCCCGGCCGGAAAGCGCGGAGCCGGCTCGGGCATGGGGCGCGCAACCTCCGGACCGTCCGGGACGCCCAGGATTTGCAAAGACTGCTCCAGCACCGCCGCGCTGCTGCGCCATGGGCCGCCATGCGCGTCGACAAGTTCGCGCAGCATCGCCCCGAAGAGACCGGCGCCACACAGCACCAGGACGACCGTGCTCCACCGCAAACAGGCGCCGAGCCAGGCCGTCGGACCGTTCGTGCTGGAGGTGTGTGCGTTCATCGTCTCTTCCCGCAAGTGTCCGGAAGGGAAGGTTGGAGAAGACCTAGCGACAGGAGGCCGTCGGCACGGGCACCACATGGTCCGGCAGGCCGTACATGTAGCTGCGCCCGTGAAGCAACACGCCGTGCCGGCAGCCCGGCCGCCGCTTGCGCAGGTAGAGCGCACCGTCCTCCTCTTCGAGATAGACCCGCTTCGGCGGCCGGTCATGATAAGCCAGCCGGTCGGCGTGGTGGCCCTTGCCGACCAGGATGCGCTTGAAGCCGGCTGGGCTGTGGATCACCAGGTTACCGTAGCTGTCGCCGTAGGTCCGCTCGCCGCCGGCGGAAGCGGGAGCGGCCATCGCCGCCAAGGCGGCGGCAAGCAGCAGGCAACCGGCGGATGGAAAGACTCGTCCAGACATGCGAAAGGCTCCCTCGATTGTCGCGGGCCTCCTCGCAATCGAGCTTAACGCTTTCTTAACCCTTGTCACGCCGTCGTGGGCACTTCTTCACGGCGTTCGCCGGACGTGGTTAATTCCGATACGGGAATCGGAAGGCGGCAAAGGGAGCCGAGTACCATGGGCGAAAACCACAAGGTCGAGATTGCGCAGCTCCGGCTGAAGGACGCGCACGCGCTGGCGCCGCTCCTGGCGGCGCACACCCAGTCGCTCAAGCGCGGCGCGCCCCGCCGGCCGGACGAATTTTACGCGGAAACGCTGCTGCAGGACCGGGTGGCGGAGATCGTCGGTGCCCGCATGGACGGGGCGCTTGTGGCCTTCGCGGTCTTCTACGACCTTCCAGACCCTGTCTCGGGGCTGCGCTACGGGCTCCTGGAGCATCTTTATGTCCACCACGACCACCGCGGCAAGGGCATCGCCAAGGCACTGATCGACGTGGTCGCCGACCAGGCGGAGGAGCGCGGATGGACGAGCCTCGTGCTCAACACCCCGCGCCAGCCCGCCGAGGGCCGCAAGCTCTATGAACGGGTCGCCGTGCCGGCCGACTGGATCAGCTATGTGATTCGTTTCGATGCACGCTGAGCGCGCATCGCTTCCCTTTAGCGGCTTCAATCGATTGAAGTTTGCGGCGTTTTCTGCGGCTTTGACGCACTGCAAAAAGCGCATTAAAAAGCCAGCCGCCGGAGGCTTGGGACGAAAGGCGGCTGCACGACGGCGGCCCTCCAGCCACGGCCGGCCGGCGATTGAGACAGGGAAGCCATGAGCAAATCCACAGCCACCCGGGCGAGACCGCTCTCGCCGCACCTGCAGATTTATCGCTTCACGCCCACCATGGCGATGTCGATCCTGCACCGCATCACCGGCGCGGCGCTGTATTTCGGCACGCTGCTTTTCGCGCTCTGGCTGCTGGCGGCGGCAGGACCGCGGGAGCAGTTCGATTTCATCAACGGACTCTTCGGCTCGATCCTCGGCCGGCTGGTGCTCTTCGGCTACACCTGGGCGCTCCTGCACCACATGCTGGGCGGCATCCGCCACCTCATCTGGGACACCGGCCACGGCCTTGAGAAGGACACGTCGCGCAGGATCGCCTGGGGAACGTTGATCGGCTCGGTTACGCTCACCGCCATCGTCTGGATCTTGGGATACGCCGTCAGGGGGGCATTCTGATATGGCCGACATGCGCACGCCCCTGAACCGCGTCCGCGGTCTCGGCTCGGCAAGAGAAGGCACGGAGCACTTCTGGCGCCAGCGACTGACGGCGATTTCAAACCTGCCGCTCATCATGTTCTTTATCGGCTTCGTGGTCGCCTATAGCGGCGCACCCCATGAAGAGGTGCGCGCCGCGCTCGCCCATCCGATAGTGGCGCTGCTGATCGGCTTTGCCTTTCTATCGGTGCTCTACCATATGCGGATCGGCATGCAGGTCATCATCGAGGACTATGTGCACGGCGAGGGGATGAAGCTCGCTCTCATCGTGCTCAATACCTTCTTCCCCCTGGTCGTCGGCGCGATCGCGCTCTTCGCCCTTTTCAGAATCGCCTTCGGAGGCTGAATCCCTGATGTCTGAAGCATCGCACAAAAAGGCTGGCCCGGCCTACGACTATGTCGACCATGCTTTCGACGTGGTGGTGGTGGGGGCCGGCGGTGCCGGTCTGCGCGCAACGCTCGGCATGGCCGAACAGGGATTGAAGACGGCCTGCATCACAAAGGTCTTCCCCACGCGCTCGCACACGGTGGCCGCCCAGGGCGGCATCGCCGCCTCGCTGCAGAATATGGGGCCGGACAACTGGCAGTGGCACCTCTACGACACGATCAAGGGTTCCGACTGGCTGGGTGACGTCGACGCCATGGAGTATCTGGCGCGCGAGGCGCCGGCCGCCGTCTACGAGTTGGAGCATTACGGCGTGCCCTTCTCGCGCACGGAGGAGGGCAAGATCTACCAGCGCCCCTTCGGCGGCCACATGCAGAATTTCGGCGACGGCCCGCCCGTCCAGCGCACCTGTGCCGCCGCCGACCGCACGGGCCACGCCATCCTGCATACGCTCTACGGCCAGTCGGTGAAGAACCACGCGCAATTCTTCAACGAGTACTTCGCGCTCGACCTCATCATGACCGACGGCGCCTGCACCGGCGTGGTGGCCTGGAACCTCGACGACGGCACCATCCACCGCTTCGCCGCCAAGATGGTGGTGCTGGCCACCGGCGGCTATGGCCGCGCCTATTTCTCCTGCACCTCGGCCCACACCTGCACCGGCGACGGCAACGGCATGATCGCACGTGCCGGCCTGCCCCTGCAGGACATGGAGTTCGTGCAGTTCCACCCGACGGGCATCTATGGCGCCGGCTGCCTCATCACCGAGGGTGTGCGCGGCGAGGGCGGTTATCTCGTCAATTCCGAGGGCGAGCGCTTCATGGAGCGCTACGCACCGTCGGCCAAGGACCTCGCCTCGCGCGACGTCGTCTCGCGCTGCATGATGATGGAAATCCGCGAGGGCCGCGGTGTGGGCAAGAACAAGGACCACATCTACCTGCATCTCGACCATCTCGACCCGGCGGTGATCCACGAACGCCTGCCCGGCATCGCCGAATCGGCGCGCATCTTCGCCGGTGTCGACGTGACGCGCGAGCCCATCCCAGTGCTGCCGACCGTGCACTACAATATGGGCGGCATCCCCACCAACCACTGGGGCGAGGTCTTGAACCCCACCGCCGACGACCCGGACGCCGTGGCGCCCGGCTTGATGGCCGTCGGCGAGGCGGCGTGCGCGTCCGTGCATGGAGCCAACCGCCTCGGCTCCAACTCGCTCATCGATCTCGTGGTCTTCGGCCGCGCGGCGGCGATCCGCGCGGGCAAGGTCGTTGACCGCGATTCCAAGGTGCCGTCGCTGAACCTTACCGCCTGTGAGCAGATCATGGATCGCTTCGACCGCCTCCGCCATGCGAACGGCAGCGTGCCGACGGCTGAACTGCGCGAGAAAATGCAGCGCGCCATGCAGGAGGATGCCGCCGTCTTCCGCACCCAGGAGACGCTGGAGCAGGGCTGCGAGCGAATTTCCGCGCTCTGGAAGGAGCTTCCCGACATCAAGGTCTACGACCGCTCGATGATCTGGAACTCGGACCTGGTCGAGACGCTGGAATTGGGAAACCTGATGGCCAACGCCGTCACCACGGTCTATTCGGCCGTGGCGCGCAAGGAGAGCCGCGGGGCGCACGCCCGCGAGGACTTCACCGAGCGCGACGACGAGAACTGGCGCCATCACACCCTCTCGTGGGTGGACGAGACCGGCAAGGTGCGGCTCGACTACCGCCCGGTCCACACGGAACCGATGCTCGGCCACAACGAGGGCGGCATCGACCCCGCCAAGATCGCGCCCAAGGCGCGGGTGTATTGATCAGAGGGACACAATGGTCCAGCTCACGCTTCCCAAGAACTCCAAGGTCAAGCAAGGCAAGGTCTGGCCGAAGCCGGAGGGCGCCACGAACCTGCGCGAATACCGGGTCTACCGCTGGTCGCCCGACGGCACGGAGAACCCGCGCGTCGACACCTACTATGTCGACCTCGACGATTGCGGGCCGATGGTGCTCGACGGCTTGATCTGGATCAAGAACAAGATCGATCCGACGCTGACCTTCCGCCGCTCCTGCCGGGAAGGCATCTGCGGCTCCTGCGCCATGAACATCGACGGCGCCAACACGCTCGCCTGCACCAAGGGCATGGATGACATCGACGACGCGGTGAAGATCTATCCCCTGCCGCACATGCCGGTGGTCAAGGATCTGGTGCCGGACCTCTCGGTGCCCTATGCGCAGCTTTCCTCCATCGAGCCCTGGCTGCAGACGGTGACGCCGGAGCCGGCGAGCGAGTGGCGGCAGAGCCATGAGGACCGGGCCAAGCTCGATGGGCTCTACGAGTGCATCCTGTGCTTCTGCTGCCAGACCTCGTGCCCCAGCTACTGGTGGAACGGCGAACGCTATCTCGGCCCCGCCGTCCTTTTGCAGGCCTATCGCTGGCTGATCGATTCGCGCGACGAGGCGACGGGGGAGCGGCTCGACAATCTGGAGGACCCCTTCCGGCTCTACCGCTGCCACACCATCATGAACTGCACCCAGACCTGCCCCAAGGGCCTCAATCCCGCCAAGGCGATTGCGGAAATCAAGAAGATGATGGTCGAGCGACGGGTCTGAGGCACCGCGTATCCGCTCGGGTCCGGCAGCGCATTCCGGGCGGTTCCGGCGCTTGCTCACGCAACCGTGTAGCGGATTGAGTTTGCCCGAACGCGTCGAGACGATAGGTGTCGTCCGGTAACGGAGGTTCGCCCATGACCCGTCTTTACGCTGCTTTTACCGCTGTCGCGCTGACGGCGGTCCTCGCCCTTCTCCATCCCGCCGCCGCGGAGGAAAGAACGGCGGTCTTCGCCGGCGGCTGCTTCTGGTGCGTGGAGGCTGATTTCGACAAGGTCCCGGGTGTCGTCTCCACCGTTTCCGGCTACACCGGCGGGGAGACGGACAATCCCAGCTATCGCAACTATTCTTCGGGCGGGCACCGGGAGGCGGTGGAGATCACCTTCGACGACGAACGGGTGAGCTATGAAAAGCTGCTCGACGTGTTCTTCCACTCGGTCGATCCCACGGATGCGGGCGGCCAGTTCTGCGACAGGGGCCACGGTTACACGACGGCGATCTACGCCCTCGACGAGACGCAGAGAAGAAAGGCGGAAGAAGCCAAGAAAGCCGCCGAGGCCGAACTGGGCCAGTCGGTGGTCACGCCCATCGTGGCGGCTTCCGAATTCTGGCCGGCGGAGGATTATCACCAGAACTACTACCAGAGCGAAGAGCGCATCCTCACCCGCTTCGGCTACATCACCAAGGCCGACGCCTACGAAGGGTACCGGAATGGCTGCCGGCGGGATCAGCGGCTGCGCGAGGTCTGGGGCGAGACGGCCCTGCGCGGCATCGCCAAGTAGCACTCTTCACCGTGTAGACGCGGCCGTGATCCGGTCCATGGCGATCTCGGCGGCGATGTCGCTGGTCGGTCGTCCTTGTCTTTCGGAACGGGTGAAGATGTCGCGCAAGGTCTCGGGAATCCTCGCCACCCTTTCCATGGCGGCTTCCCGGTCGTAACCGCCGGGGCCAAGCTCCGCCGCCGCATTGATGAGCCCGCCGGCATTGATCACGTAATCCGGCGCGTAGAGCACGCCTTTTTCCATCAGCAGCCGCGCATCCTCGTGACGCGCCAGCTGGTTGTTCGCCGAGCCGGCGATGATTTCCGCCTTGAGCTGGGGGATCGTCGCCCGGGATATCGCGCCGCCCAGCGCGCAGGGCACGAAAACATCGACATCGGCGCCAACGATATCCGCGGCCGCAACGATTTCGGCGCCGAAGGTCTCCCGCGCACCCGCGGCCCGCCCCGCATCGATATCGGCGACCGCCAGCCGCGCGCCCGCGTCATGGAGCTTTTCGCACAGTGCCCAGCCGACGGCGCCAAGCCCCTGGACCGCCACGCCTA
Source organism: Nitratireductor sp. GCM10026969 (assembly GCF_042660605.1). Classification (NCBI taxonomy): domain Bacteria; kingdom Pseudomonadati; phylum Pseudomonadota; class Alphaproteobacteria; order Hyphomicrobiales; family Phyllobacteriaceae; genus Nitratireductor; species Nitratireductor sp. GCM10026969. Next base: position 31,155 of record NZ_JBHSUM010000031.1, on the reverse strand, counting down.
CTTTATCGAGCCGATCCGTGCCGCGGCGATGCGCGAGTGCGGCCTTCAGCCCCAGGAAGACGCCATGCGCGGTCACCGGCGAGGGATTGCCGCTGCCGCCTCGTGTCGTACCCACCACATTGGCGGTATGGACCCGTAGGAAATCGGCGTCGGCGAGCGTCAGGCCCACATCCTCGGCGGTATAGAACTGTCCCTCGAGAACCGAGAGCATTTCGGCGTAGGCCGAAAGCAATGCCGGCGTCTTGCCGGTCTTCGGATCGGCGATGATGACGGCCTTGCCACCGCCGAAGGGCGTGCCGGCAATCGCCGACTTGTACGTCATCCCGCGCGACAGCCGCAGCGCATCGGTCAACGCCGCTTCGAAACTTTCGTGCGGCCAGACCCGTGTGCCGCCCAGTGCCGGCCCGAGGGCCGTATTGTGGATGGCGACAATGGCGGTGAGCCCCCGCGCCTCGTCGCGCCCGCACCAGACGCGCTCGTGGCCGTCATAGGCCGGAAGCCCGGCGGCATCGGCGGTAATGTCGAGGATCTCCAGAGCGGACGCGCCGACGGGCTTCTTCAGCGTCCTCGGCTCGCGGATATGCAGCATGGCATCATTCCTCCCGAATGGACCATCTATCCCTCTAAATGTAGGAGCGCTGGCAGATTTTTGGTTGCGAAGACGGGGGGCGCCGAGACCGTCCGTTGCGCCTGGGGCGCCGATTCATCGCGAAACTTTCAGGGCCCCGCCGGTTGCGGCCGCGCAGGAACAAGGCGGCCCCCACCCGCGTTGAGAGACGAAGCAACGGCGGGAGCGTTCCATGGCCGACACGAAGACACTGACCGATCACGACGCCATCCGCGACTGGGCCGCCGCGCGGGCGGGCCAGCCGGCCCTGAGCGACCCCGCCCAGGGAATGAGCGAGGCCGAACCGGTGCTATGCTTCGCCTTCGGCCAGCACGCCTACCAAGACACCGACCAGGGCTGGGACGAGATCGGCGAAGTCGATATCATCGAATGGGACGAGTGGTTCAGGATCTTCGAGGAGCGCCAGCTCGCCCTCGTCGTCAGCGAAGACGTCCCGGGCCAGCGCGAAGAGTTCCACCAGTTCGTGCGCCGGCCCTGAGCTTCCTATTCCGTAAGCCGCGAGGCGACCGCGGTAATGCGCGCCAGCATCGCCTCGAGCCGGGCGGCGATGCGCCGGTGCAGGTCGACGGCCGTTTCGGGGAACTCCTCCAGGATGCGCCGAAACATGGAGCGGCTCAGCCGAATCACCTTCACATCCGTCTGGGCGATGGCTCCGGTCAGCCGCTCGTTCTCGGCGATCAGGGCCAGCTCGCCCAGGATGGCGCCTGGGCCGTGCACCGAGAGGATCTCGCGCTTGTCGCCGTTCTGCCGGTAGAGCGCCACCTCGCCCGAGGCCACGACGAAGGCGCAGTCGGCCGGTACGCCCTCGGAATAGAGCTTCCGCCCGGCCCCCAGGGAGAGTGTCTCGGCGCCGAAGGCCATAAGGCGTAGCTGCTCGTGCGTGAAGCCCTCGAAGAGTTCCACGCCGGATAGAACACGAATGTCGTCATCCAGCGCCATTACGGTCGTCCCCGCTCATCCCCGGTTATTGGCGAGTGCCCCACCGCTCGGTTTCAGGGAACGAGCTTGTATCCGCCGCTTTCTGTCACAAGAATTTCGGCTTTGGAAGGATCGCGTTCGATCTTTTGGCGAAGCCGGTAGACATGGGTCTCGAGCGTGTGGGTCGTCACACCCGAATTGTAGCCCCAGACTTCTTCCAGAAGGATGTCGCGGGTGACCACCTTCTGCTCGGCGCGGTAGAGGTATTTTATGATGGCCGCTTCCTTCTCGGTCAGCCGGATCTTGCCGCCGCGCTCGTCGACCAGGAGCTTGTGGCTCGGCTTGAACATGTAGGGGCCGACGGTGAACTTGGCGTCCTCGCTCTGTTCGTGCTGGCGCATCTGCGCGCGGATGCGCGCCAGAAGAACGGCGAAGCGGAACGGCTTGGTGACATAGTCGTTGGCACCCGCCTCCAGCCCGAGGATCGTGTCCGAATCGGTGTCTTGGGCGGTCAGCATGATGATGGGTGCCCGGAAACCGCTCTTGCGCAGGAGCTTGACCGCCTCGCGGCCGTCCATGTCGGGCAGTCCGACATCCATGATGATCAGGTCGACCATCCCGTTGCGGGCGGCGTGGATGGCCTTGGTGGCCGTCGCCTCCTGCAAAAGGTCGAACTCCTCGTAGAGCGCCAACTGCTCCACGAGCGTGGCCCGCAGGTCGTCATCATCATCGACAATCAGGATGGTGCGTGGCGTCATATATCAATCCGTTGATTCGTAAGCAGATACCATTGACCCCGCCCCCGTTTTCGCGGAACGTTCGTTTATGCGCAACGAGGCTGGCATGAAAGGCCGAAGCGAATATTTGTTCCACGACCCGATTATACTCCAGAAACGCAGGCAGGCCACCATACAGGAGAAGCGCCGCCGTGGCGTCCCGCAGATCAGTGTGCGTACCCGGCCGAGAAACCCCACTGAGGGGATCCTCGAAATCGAGGGAAAGACCTTCTCCTGCGCCCTCGGCCGCACCGGAACGAGCGCCTTCAAGCGCGAAGGGGACGGCGCCACGCCGATCGGTGTCATGCGGCCTCTCCTTGCCTATTACCGCGGCGACAGGAAGCCCGCCGGAATGGCCCGAACGCCCCTGCCGAGGCGGGCGATAGGGCCCGGCCTCGGCTGGTGCGACGATCCCCGAGACGCCAACTACAATCGCCCGGTACGCCTGCCATATCCGGCAAGCCACGAGGCGATGCTGCGCAAGGACCGGCTTTACGACGCCTGCATCGTGCTGGACTGGAACATGCGTCCGCGGCGGCTGGGGCGCGGCAGCGCCATTTTCCTGCATCTTGCCGCGCCGGGCATGAAACCCACCGAAGGCTGCATCGCCGTCGGCCCGCGCACGATGGCGAGGCTGCTGCCGCTGCTGGAACGCGGAACGCGGATTCGCGTATGGCGATGAGACCCTGTTCGATTGCCATGATTCCTATACGTTTCCATGCCACAATGGCTTCATTAGGCTCGCGATACCCCCACCGGGGGGTCGTCAAACGGGCACCATGCGCATACGATAGCCACGATTACCAGGAGGGGCCGCTCCGATGACCGCCAAGGCGAAACTTGCAAAATCCACTGCTCACCCGGTCAAAAAAAAGGAGTTGGACCTCGCCGGCCTGCGCGAATACCTGGTTTCCCGAGCGCCCGCCGAAGACCTTGAGCGCTACGACCGCGCGGCGATCGACCGGACGACGGAGCTGGCTTTTGCCGCCTTGAAGCAGCACAAAAGCGGCGAAAGTCTGGTTGAGATCGAGAGCGCCTCGGGCATCGAGCATGCAGGGCGCGCCGTCACGGCCCTGACCATCGTCAACGACAATATGCCCTTTCTGTTCGATTCGCTCCTCGGAGAGATCACCGCTTCGGTGGGCGAGCCGACCCTCGTTCTGCATCCCGTGCTTCTCGTGCGCCACGACGAGACGGGCGTTAGCGAAATCCTCGGCGACGCGGCCTCGCGGGCGATTCGCGATGCCGAGCAGGTCAGCCTGATCCATGTCCACCTGCCGCGGCTCTCGCCGGAGCAGTGCCAGGCGCTGAAAGGCCGGCTCGAGCACATCCTCGCCCAGGTACGCGCGGCCGTCACCGACTGGAAGCCGATGCTGGCCCGGCTGGACCAGGAGATCACCCGGCTGCGCTATGCGCCGGTGCCGCTCGAGGCCGACGCCGTGGCCGAGGCGATCGCCTTCCTGGAATGGCTGCGCGACGACAACTTCACGTTTCTCGGCATGCGCGAGTTCCGTTACACCGGCGGCGAGAAGGACGGCACGCTGGAGCGCGCCGACAAGAAGGGCCTCGGCATTCTGGCCGATCCCGATGTCCTCGTCTTGCGGCGCGGCGGCCAACCGGTGTCCACCACGCCGGAGATCCGCGCCTTCCTGCACGGCCCGGAGCCGCTGATCGTCACCAAGGCGAACGCCAAATCGATGGTCCATCGCCGCGCCTATCTCGACTATATCGGCGTCAAGACCTTCAGCGAGGACGGCAAGCTGACGGGCGAGTTACGCATCGTCGGCCTGTTCACCTCCACCGCCTACACGCGCTCGGTGATGAAGATCCCCTATCTGCGCTCCAAGGCGGAAGCCGTGGTCGCGCGCACCGGCTTCGCCCCCACCGACCATTCCGGCAAGGCGCTCATCAACGTCCTGGAATCCTACCCGCGCGACGAATTCTTCCAGATCAGCGTGCATCGGCTGCGTAAGCATGCCGAGGCGATCCTGGCGCTGGGTGAGCGGCCGCGCGTGCGCGTTCTCTACCGCATCGACCAGTTCGACCGCTTCGTCTCGGTCATCGTCTTCGTGCCGCGCGACCGCTACGATTCGCGCGTGCGCGCCGAGATCGGCGAATTCCTGAAGACCGTCTTCGACGGGCACCTTTCGGCCTATTATCCGGCCTTCCCGGAGGGCTCTCTGGCGCGCGTCCACTTCATCATCGGCCGTTCGGGCGGTCGGACCCCGCGTGTTCAGACGGAAGAGCTGGAAGCGGGCGTGCGCGACATCGTCCGCACCTGGGACGACGCGCTGCGCGAAGCGGTGGAGGATACGGGTGCCGAGGACGAGATCGCGGCAATGGCGGCGGGCTTTCCCGAAAGCTACCGCAACAGCTTCGCGCCAGCGACGGCGCTCAACGATGCGCGCCGCATTGCGGGCCTTTCCGCAGCCGAAACAATCGCCATCGACTTCCACCGGCCCGCGGACCTGCCGGCCGATCAGGCGGCCCTGAAGATCTATCATTTCGGCAGCCCGGTGGCGCTCAGCCGGCGCGTGCCACTTCTGGAGCACATGGGCTTCCGCGTCATCAGCGAACGGACGTTCGAAATCGGCGAGGAAGGCGAGAACCCGGTCTTCATCCACGACATGGAGCTTGAAAACGCCTTCGACGGCGCAATCGATCTTTCCGACAACGGCGCACTGTTCGAGGAACTGTTCCTCGCCGTCTGGCGCGGCGACCACGACAATGACGGCCTCAATGCACTCGCCCAGACGGCCGGCCTTCGCGCCACCGAGATCGCGGTTCTTCGCGCCTACAGCCGCTATCTGCACCAGGCCAACATCCCGCAGAGCCAGGGCTTCATCGCCGGCACCCTCAACCGCTATCCGCAGATCGCGGCAAACCTCTTCCGCCTTTTCGTCGCGCGTTTCGATTCCGCACGTGACGACGACGAGGCCGCGGCGGCACGGGAGAAGGAGATCGAGAAGGAAATCGTCCACGCGCTCGACAAGGTGCCGAGCCTCGACGACGATACGATCATTCGACGCTTTCTCAACATGATCCAGGCGACGCTGCGCACCAACTATTTCGCCGACGTGAAAGCGCCGGGCCACCGATCGTTGGCGCTGAAATTCGATTCCCGCGCCGTCGAGGGCCTGCCCAAACCGCGTCCCTGGCGCGAGATCTTCGTCTACGGCCCGGAGGTGGAAGGTGTGCATCTGCGTTTCGGCCCCGTCGCTCGCGGCGGCCTGCGCTGGTCCGACCGCGCGCAGGATTACCGCACCGAGGTGCTGGGACTGGTCAAGGCGCAGCAGGTGAAGAACGGCGTCATCGTGCCGGTGGGCGCCAAGGGCGGCTTCTATCCGCGGTGGTTGCCGGCGGGCGGCTCGCGCCAGGAGGTCTTCGAGGCCGGGCGCAGCGCCTACATCAATTTCATCTCCAGCCTGCTGTCGATCACCGACAACCTGCAAGGCGACGAGGTTGTGCCGCCCGAAGGCGTCGTGCGGCACGACGGCAACGACCCCTATTTCGTGGTGGCGGCCGACAAGGGCACGGCCACTTTCTCCGATACCGCCAACGAGATCAGCCAGGCGCATGATTTCTGGCTGGACGATGCCTTCGCCTCCGGCGGCTCGGCCGGTTACGACCACAAGAAGATGGGCATTACGGCGCGCGGCGCCTGGGAGGCGGTGAAGCGTCATTTCCAGGAGATGAACCGCGACATCCAGACCGAGCCCTTCACCGTCGTCGGGGTGGGCGACATGTCGGGCGACGTGTTCGGCAACGGGATGCTCTTGTCCCGCGCCACCAGACTGGTCGCCGCCTTCGACCACCGCGATATCTTCATCGACCCCGATCCGGATCCGGAGATCTCCTACGAGGAACGCAAGCGGCTCTTCGACATGGGCCGGTCGAGCTGGCAGGACTACGACCGGTCGAAGCTCTCCACCGGCGGCATCATCGCCTCGCGGTCAGAGAAGCAGATCACCCTTTCGCCCGAAGCGGCCGCGGCCATCGGCCTGGAAGGGACCACCGGCTCGCCCGCGGAAATCATCCGTGCGATCCTGAAGGCGCCCGTCGATCTTTTGTGGTTCGGCGGCATCGGCACCTATGTGCGCGCGAGCGGGGAGCAGAACCAGGAGGTCGGCGACCGCGGCAACGATTCGGTGCGCATCACTGCGGCCGAGGTCGGCGCCAAGGTGGTCGGCGAGGGTGCCAATCTCGGCGTCACCCAGCGCGGGCGGATCGAATTCAACCTCAACGGCGGGCGCTGCAACTCCGATGCCATCGACAATTCCGGCGGCGTCAACTCCTCCGACCTCGAGGTCAACATCAAGATCGCGCTCGCCGCGGCCATGCGCAACGGGTCTCTCACCCGGCCGGCGCGCAACAAGCTGCTTTCGGCCATGACGGAGGAAGTGGCCGGGCTCGTCCTGCAGAACAACTACCGCCAGACGCTCGCCATCTCGCTGGTGGAAAAGCGCGGCCTCGCCGACATGCCGCATCAGGCACGCATGATGACCATCCTGGAGAACCAGGGCCATCTTCACCGCGACGTGGAGTTCCTGCCCGGCCCGCAGGAGCTCGCCGACCGCGAAGCGCGCCGCCAGCCGCTGACCCGGGCGGAGATCGGCGTGCTGCTGGCCTATGGCAAGATCGTTCTCTTCGACGAGCTGGTGGCGAGCCCGGTTCCGGACGAGGCTCACTTCGAGGCCGATCTCTTCGGCTACTTTCCGGAGCGGATGCGCAGGAACTATGCCGCCGAGGTCCGCGGCCATCGCCTGCGCCGGGAGATCATCGCGACCGAGCTCGCCAATGACGTGATCGATCGCGGCGGTCCGACGTTCATCACGCGGCTGCAGGATTTGACGGGGCGCCCGGCGCACGACATCGTTGCCGCCTACGCCGTCGTGCGCGACGGTTTCGACCTGCGGGCGCTTCACGCGGCCATCGACGCGCTGGACAACAGGATCGACGGACAGATCCAGCTTGCGCTCTACCAGCGGGTCTGGAAGCTCGTCGTCTCCGCCACGGCCTGGCAGTTGAAGAACGAGGGCGGTGACGTGAATGTCGCCCGCCGCATCGAGCGTCTGAAGAAGGCGCGCGAAACGCTGGAGCCGCAGCTCCGGCCGCTCCTGCCTGCCTTCCTCGCCGAGCGGATCACAACCGAAGCGGCACGGCTGGAGGCCGAAGGCACGCCGGCCGATCTCGCAGAGCGGCTGGCCTTCCTCGATGTCTCGACCCTGGTGCCGGACATCGATCTGGCCGCCGAGGCGGCCGGAGCCAACCTTGCCAATGCGGCCGGCGCCTTCTTTGCCATCACCGAAGCCTTCCGCATCAGCCGCATTGAGGCGGCGGCGGGATCGATCGCGCCCTCGGACTATTATGACGGGCTAGCGCTCACGCGCGCGCTCGACACGATCGACGCGGCGCGACGCAGCCTCACCGTCGCCGCCCTCAGCCAGTATGGCAGCAGCACGGACGCGGTCGCCCAGTGGACGGAAGCCGGCGGCGAACAGGTGGTCCGCGTGCGCGAAAGGCTCCAGTCGCTGACCGACGGCGACATCACCGTCTCGCGCCTTACCGTCGCCTCCGGCCTTCTGGCGGATCTGAGCGCTTGAGCCAAGTGCAAGCGTCGACGGAGGCCGACGGGCGCGCCAGCCGCTCCGCGATCTGGGGCTGGATGCTCTTCGACTGGGCGCAGCAACCTTTTCACACGCTGATCATCACCTTCGTCTTTGCCCCTTATTTCGCCGCTGCCGTCGCACCCGATGCCGCGCGCGGGCAGGAACTGTGGGGCTATGCAACGGGGATCGGCGGGTTGATGATCGCGCTCTCGTCACCGGTGCTGGGCGCCATCGCCGACGCCTCCGGCCCGCGCAAGCCCTGGATCTTCGGCTTCTCCACCATCGGTGTGCTCGCCTGCGCCGCGCTCTGGTTCGCCGTTCCCGGCATGACACCGCTCTGGCCCGTGCTCGTCGTCGTGGCGCTCGCCTTCTTCGGAATGGAATTTGCCGCAGTCTTCAATAACGCGATGATGCCAACCCTGGTGCCACGCTCCGAGCTCGGGCGGCTGTCCGGCTCGGCATGGGGTCTCGGCTATCTCGGCGGTCTCGCCTCGCTGGTCCTGGTACTGGGATTCATGTCCACTACGTCGGGAACCAGCCATACGCTTCTTGGTGTAGAGCCCATATTCGGCCTCGACCCGATGCAGAGGGAGGGCGACCGCGCGGCGGGACCGCTGACGGCGCTGTGGTACGTGGTCTTCGTGCTGCCGATGTTCCTCCTCACCCCCGACCAGCCCCGCCGCAGCGTGGCGGGCGCGGTGCGCCAAGGATTGCGGCAGTTGGGCAGAACACTCTACCGCCTGCCCTCCGAGCGCAGCTATTTCAGCTTCCTCGCCTCCTCCATGTTCTACCGCGACGCTCTCAACGCCCTCTACACCTTCGGTGGCATCTACGCCGCAGGCGTTCTGAACTGGTCGATCACGCAGATCGGCTTGTTCGGCATCCTGGCGAACATCACCGGTGCGCTGGGCGCCTGGGCAGGCGGTCGCATGGACCAGGCCTTCGGACCCAAGGCGGTCGTCACCACATCGATCCTCACCTTGAGCTTCTGCTGTCTGCTCGTCATTTCCACCACGCGCAGTGACGTCCTGTTCCTGCCGGTCGGAGGGGCGACGGCTCTCCCGGACGTTGTCTTCTTCCTCGCCGGTGCGCTGATCGGCGCCGCCGGCGGGGCGGTCCAGGCCGCATCGCGCACGCTGCTCGTCGACCAGGCGCCGCGCGCCCAGGTGACGGAAGCCTTCGGCCTCTACGCCCTGTCCGGCAAGGCGACCACCTTCATCGGCCCGTTCTCGGTGGCGGCGGCGACGGCCTACTTCTCCAGCGAGGCCCTGGCGCTGGCACCCGAAACCGCACAGCGCCTCGGTGTGACGCCGATTCTCGTGTTGTTCCTTTTGGGGCTGATCCTATTGCCGTTGGTGAGAAGCAGGCAGCCGGCGGGCTGACGAATGCCCGCGCTGTTCAATCCAGATTGCCACGGCGACCCCTCGCACGCGCCTCTGTCTTGAGCTCGCCGAAAGACGGGTCCGCCACGGGACTACCGCACGGTAAACCCGTGCGCGAACGGGTCGCGATCGTCGATGAAGATCGTGTTGAGGCCCGTCATACGCGCCCAGCCACCGATGGAAGGCACCACCGCCTTGCGCCCGTCCACCTGCACCTCCTCCTCGATCCGGCCGTTGAAGAGCGAGCCGATGATGGATTCGTGGACGAAGGCCTCGCCGGGCTTCAAGCGGCCTTTCGCGTGAAGCTGGGCCATGCGGGCCGAGGTGCCGGTGCCGCAGGGCGAGCGGTCGATGGCCTTCTCGCCGTAGAAGACGGCGTTGCGGGCATGCGCGCCCTCCTGGGTCGGCGCGCCCGTCCACAGAATGTGGGTGAGGCCCGAGATCGAGGTTTGCTCGGGATGCACGAACCGATGCGCCTCGTTGAGCCGCCGCCGCAGCACCGGGCTCCAGCGCACCAGGTCCGAGGCCGCGTGGTCGGCCATGTCGCGGAAATGCTCCTGCGGCTCGACGATCGCATAGAAATTGCCGCCATAAGCGACGTCGACCCGAAGGAGCCCGAGGTCCGGACATTCCACTTCGATATCCGTCGAATGAAGGAAGGCTGGGACGTTCGTGATCCGCACCTCCTTCACATGGGCGCCCTCCTGCCGGTATTCCGCCACGACCAGCCCGGCCGGCGTGTCGAGACGGAGCACGCCCGGCGTCTTCGGCTGCACCAGGCCGTGTTCGACGGCGAAGGTGACCGTCCCGATCGTGCCGTGCCCGCACATCGGCAGGCACCCGGTCGTCTCGATGAAGAGGATCGCGACGTCGCAGTCCGCGCGCGTCGGCGGATAGAGTATGGAGCCCGACATCATGTCGTGCCCGCGCGGCTCGAACATCAGGCCGGTACGGATCCAGTCGTATTGGGCCATGAAGTGCGCGCGCTTTTCCAGCATGGTCGCGCCCTCCAGTCGCGGCCCGCCGCCGGCGACCAGCCGCACCGGGTTTCCGCAAGTGTGTCCGTCGATGCAGAAGAAACTGTGCCTTGCCATCTCAATCACGTTCCCTGAAGCGCTCGGCCCGGAAGGGGCGAAGGTCGATCGGCGGAGATTGCTCCAGCACGAGGTCGCGGATCAAGCGGCCCGTCGCCGCAGCCTGCGTTAATCCCAGATGCCCGTGGCCGAAGGCATAGAAGACCCGCCTCTCCCTCCCGGCCTGTCCAACGATCGGCAGGGAATCGGGCAGGGACGGCCGATAGCCCATCCACGCCCGGCCTCCCTCGGTCTTCAGCCCCGGCAGGAAGCGCGCCGCCTTTTCCAGCATGGCGCGCGAGCGCCGGTGGTCGGGTGCGCGCTTGAGTCCCGCCAGTTCCACCGCGCCGCCGATGCGCAAGCCGGTCTCGAGCGGCGTGACGACGAAGCCGTGCCGCGAAAAGATGAGCTGCCGCTTCACCGCGAACGCGTCGGCCGGCAGGGTCGTATTGTAGCCACGCTCCGTCTCCAGCGGCACCCGGTCTCCGAAGCCGGCGGCGAACGGCCGCGACCAGGCGCCGGCGGCGATCACCACGCTTGCGCACTTCAGAACCTCGCCACCGGAAAGCACCACGCGGACTGCGCCCTCCTCCGCCTTTACCGAAGCCACGCTGGCCGGCATGAAGCGGGCCCCGTGGCGCTCGGCATAGGCCCAGACCGCCTGGCCCAGCCGTTGCGGATCCGAAACGGTTTTCCAGCCCGGTACGAAGGTGGCGCGCACGAAGCATTCCGAAAGCCCCGGCTGCAGTTCGGCGATCTGGTCCTTTTCAAGATGCCGGAACGGGATGTGGTAGCGCCGCCGCAGCTTCCATCCGGGCTCAGTGGCATGGAACTCCGCTTCGCTCTCGTAAAGCTCGAGCGAGCCGTCTTCGCGCAGCATGTGCTTCGTGCCGCTGCGCCCCATCAGGCTGCTCCACTCGCGCTCGGCGAGCGCCATCATCGATGCCTGCGCCGAAACGGCTGCCTCGAACTTCGCCGGATGACCGGCACGCATGAAGCGCCAGAGCCATGGCAGCAGCCGCGGCAGGTAGCTGGGCGGAATGGAAAGCGGCCCCAGCGGGTCCATCAGCCAGCGTGGCACCTGGGACAGCATGTCCTTGTGGGCGAGGGGCAGGATGTCGGAGAAGGCAAGCGCACCGGCATTGCCGGAACTGGTTCCCTCGCAGACGCCGGAGCGGTCGAGCACCAGGACGTCCCGGCCGGCTTCGGCCAGATAGGCGGCCACGGCGATGCCGATAATGCCGCCGCCGACGATCGCCACCTGGGCGTCCCTGCCATTGCGCCCCGCCACTGCGGTCACTCCCTAAAACTGCCGGCAGGCTGGCACCGGCTGTACCTCCACCACCACGCCTGGCGACCTCTCAGGCCGTCCTCTGCTGCTGGCGCCACATTCCTGCATTACGGTTTGCGTCCCGTAAACTTGGCCCTTTTTACCCCATAACGAATCGCCATCACCGTGGCGGCTCCGCCGGGCAAAGGCCGCCGCACGGCGGCCGCGGTGACGAGAAAACCTGGACCATCACGCGCTTTCCTCTGGATAACCGGACGCTGACGAGACCAGCTTGTTCCGCTTCGATTCTCCGCCTGATATATCGCTGCATTCCTTCTGGGGAGCCATGCACAGGCCTGCCTCCGGCCGCACGGACCCTCCAATAGGCCGTTTTGAACCGAGTTGATTCGCCTTTTAATATATCACTGATATATTATGACACCAGCCAAGCAGCCGATTATCGTTTAGGATTGATATATCTATAATATATCTGAGGCGGTTCATGGTGGTAAATTTCAACGGCCATTCGGGGCGGCAGGCAGCCGAAAAAGCTTATCGCACCCTGGAGCGCATGCTGGTGACACTGGAGCTCGCGCCGGGCAGCGTCACCACCGAAGGGCAGCTCATCGACCGTCTGGGAATGGGGCGCACCCCGGTCCGCGAGGCGATCCAGCGGCTTGCCTGGGAGGGGCTGATGGAAGTGCGGCCCCGTGCCGGCATCGCCGTGAGTCCCCTCAACGCCAGTGATTGGCTGAAGGTGATCGAGGCACGTCGCGGCATCGAGGTCGCCATGGCACGCGCCGCCGCGCGCTTCATCACCGGCGATACCGCCGCCCGGTTTCGCGACGCCGCGGTGCAGATCCAGAAGGCCGTCGTCGCCGGCAACATCATCGCCTTTCTCGAAGCCGACAAGAACGTCGACGACACGATGGCGGCCGCCGCCGACAACCCCTTCGCCGCCCGCATGGCTGCGCCTCTGCAGACCCACTGCCGCCGTTTCTGGTATCGCTATCAATCGGACTCGGGTCTGGCCTACGCCGCCGAGCAGCACGTCCGGCTCATTCGCGCCGTCCTGGATGAGGACGAGAAGGCGGCCATGCGCGAGGCCGAGGCCCTGATGCGCCTTCTGCGCAAGCACGCCGAAGCCGCCTCGCGCCTGTAGGGCTCCGTCAGACCCCCTGGCCCACGTTCTGGGCGAAAACGTCGTCCCAGCCTTCGCCTGCCGCAACGATGCAGCTATTGCCTTCTATGTCGGTGGTCAGAATGGTCCAACTGCCCTGATCGGAGGTGAAGACCTCCATTACGGCCCGATCACCGAGCAGGCCGATCGCCTTCTGGCTTTCGTTGAACTGGTTACCGAGCTGCGACACCAGGTCTTCGCGCGGCGCGCAGATGCTGGATTCACTGGTGGCGCTGTCCGCTCCGGTGAAGAGCACCACGGACGCCAGCGCCGTCAAGCCGAATGCGGCTTTCCTGGCCTTCTTCATGACTTTGCCTCCTGCGTCCCCAAGCGTCATCTGCCGCTTTCGGGGGCGCTCCGGTTTCCCGTTCTGTCACGCATCCTTTTCGATGGAGGTAACGGAAAAGAGGTAAAGCCGTTCCATGGAATCGGCGGCACGACGTATTAATCGCCCGCTCGGTGGAGCCGCGGCCGACGGCACCCGCAGATGGGGTACGTATAGCAAAAACCGGTGTTCCGGCCGGTAAACCGCTGATAGCCGCCTTAAGCGACCGCAGCCTTCTGCTTTTCGAAGCGCTTGCGCTCGTGCGGGTCGAGATAAAGCTTGCGCAGGCGGATTGCCTTCGGCGTGACCTCCACCAGTTCATCATCCTGAATCCAGGAGAGCGCCCGCTCCAGCGTCATGCGCACGGGCGGCGTGAGCTTCACTGCATCGTCCTTGCCGGCAGCGCGTACATTGGACAGCTTCTTGCCCTTCAGCACGTTCACTTCCAGATCGTTGTCGCGCGTATGAATGCCGACGATCATGCCCTGGTAGACCTTCACGCCGGGATCGATGACCATCGGCCCGCGATCCTCAAGGTTCCACAAAGCATAGGCCACGGCCTCGCCCGGCTCGTTGGCGATCAGCACGCCGTTGACGCGGCCGCCGATCTCGCCCTTGTAGGGCTGATATGCGTGAAAGAGCCGGTTCATCACAGCCGTGCCGCGCGTATCGGTCAGAAGCTCGGACTGGTATCCGATCAGCCCGCGCGTCGGCGCGTGGAAGACGAGGCGCTGGCGGTCGCCGCCGGACGGCTTCAACTCCACCATCTCCGCCTTGCGCTCCGACATCTTCTGCACGACGATGCCGGCATGCTCCTCGTCCACGTCGACGACGACCTCCTCGACGGGTTCGAGAAGCTGTCCGCCCTCGCCCTTGTTCATGACGACGCGGGGACGGGAGACGGCGAGTTCGAAACCCTCGCGGCGCATGGTCTCGATGAGTACGGAGAGCTGGAGCTCGCCGCGACCGGAGACGAAGAAGGAATCCTTGTCCGCCGACTCCTCGATTTTCAGCGCCACATTGCCCTCCGCTTCCTTCAACAGGCGGTCGCGGATCACGCGGCTCGTCACCTTGTCACCCTCGGTGCCGGCGAGCGGTGAATCGTTGACGATGAAGCTCATGGTGACCGTCGGCGGATCGATCGGCTGGGCCTCCATGGCCTGCGTGACGGACGGATCGCAGAACGTATCGGCCACCGTACCTTTCGACAGCCCTGCGATGGCGACGATGTCCCCGGCCTGCGCCTCCTCCACGGCCGAGCGTTCCAGGCCCCGGAAGGCCAGGATCTTGGAGATGCGACCCTGCTCCAAAAGGGTGCCGTCGCGGGCAAGTACCTTCACCGCCTGATTGGGTTTCACCGCACCGGAAGCGATGCGCCCGGTGACGATCCGGCCAAGAAAGGGATTGGCCTCCAGGATCGTGCCGATCATACGGAAAAGGCCTTCCTCCACCGTCGGCTCGGGCACGTGGTCGAGCACGAGGTCGAACAGCGGCGCAAGCCCCTCCTCCTTGGGGCCGGAGGGGGCATAATTCATCCAGCCGTCGCGGCCGGAGCCGTAGAGGATCGGAAAATCGAGCTGCTCGTCCGTGGCATCGAGCGCGGCGAAAAGGTCGAAGACCTCGTTGACCACCTCGTCGGCGCGGGCATCGGGCCTATCGATCTTGTTGACGGCGACGATAGGCTTCAGCCCAACCTTAAGCGCCTTGCCGACCACGAACTTGGTCTGCGGCATCGGCCCTTCCGCGGCATCGACCAGGAGCACCGCGCCGTCCACCATATTGAGGATGCGCTCCACCTCGCCACCGAAATCGGCGTGACCGGGCGTGTCGACGATGTTGATGCGCACGTCCTTCCAGACCACCGAGGTGGCCTTGGCCAGGATGGTGATCCCGCGCTCCTTCTCCAGGTCGTTGGAGTCCATGGCACGCTCGTCCACGCGCTGGTTCTCGCGCACGGAGCCCGACTGCTTCAAGAGGGCGTCGACAAGGGTGGTCTTCCCATGATCGACATGGGCGATGATCGCGATATTGCGGAGTTTCATGTTTCTCTTCGAGGGGTCGCCAGACGCGACAATACGCGCGCCGGTATCTTCCGTTGGCGCGCTCATACAGGTTTTTTCGCACGTGCGAAAGGGGCCGTGTGCAGCCGCGTTGGCGCATATAGGATGGAGCGGCGCCAAGCGGTAGGCCACTCCCAAGGAAAATTGCACTCGTCAGGGGCGGCGCAGGCGCTGTCCACCGCGTTAAGAGAACCGGTCGAGCGCGTTCAGGGGAAATTTGAGGTAGCGCCTTCCATTCGCTTCCGGTTCGGGAAGCCGGCCGCCGTTCATGTTCACCTGCAGCGCGTGGAGAATGAGCCGAGGCATGGGGAGCGTGCGATCGCGCGCCTCACGCACGCGAACGAATTCCTCCGCCGTGCGGCATCTCGAAATATGCGTGTTGTGCGCCTTCTGCTCGGCCACCGTGCTTTCCCAACGTGGCTCGCGTCCGCAGGGCTGGTAGTCGTGGCCGGTGAAGAGGCGTGTCTCGGCCGGAAGCGAAAGGATTTCCTGGATCGAATGCCACAGCCGCTCGGCGCTCCCGCCGGGAAAGTCCGCCCGCGCGGTACCGCCGTCCGGCATGAAAAGCGTATCGTGCACGAAGGCCGCCTCTCCCACCACATAGGTGATGGAGGCCAGCGTGTGGCCGGGCGAGAAAAGCACGCTCGCCGGCAGGCTTCCGATGCTGAACCGCTCGCCGGCCGTAAACAGCTTGTCCCACTGCGAGCCGTCGGCGGGAAACTCCGGCATGTTGTAGATGTCCTTCCAAAGCCGCTGGACGTCCACGACCCGTTCCCCGATCGCCGTCGGCGCGCCGGTTTTTTCCCTGAGATAGGCGGCAGCCGACAGGTGGTCGGCATGGGGGTGGGTGTCGAGGATCCATTCGACCGTCAACCCCGCCTCCTCGATATAGGAGAGAATGCGCTCGGCATTGCGCGTGGCCGTCGCCCCGGACTTCTCGTCGAAATCGAGAACCGGGTCGATGATGGCGCATTTTTCGCTTGCCGTATCGGCCACCACATATTGCAGCGACGACGTCCGTTCGTCGTAGAATGCCCTCACCTCGGCCCGAATGCGCCCCGTCATCGATGTCTCCGCAATCAGGTTTAGCCCGCGTGCCTTGAAAAGGAACGGCGGTAATCAAGTGAAGGAGATGATACAGCGCCTGCGCACCGGATGAAAACAAATTTCCTTCCAGGCGGCCAGGGAGGGTAAAATTTGCCCGTGAATTGCAGTCAGGAAGAATGCCCGCGTTTTCCCGGAACAGAAAGCCGGGGAGAGCGCCTCCCTGGCTTTCTCACGACTCAGGCCGAACGCACGGGATCGAGCGTGACCTTGTAGAGTTCGCTGTCGTCGCGGTCCATCAGGCGCACGGTCATCTGTTCCGTGGCGCCGTCAATGTCCACCAGCCCGAAGAACTGGAACCCGGCCGAGGGCGGCAGGTTTGCCCCCTGCTCCTCGCTCGGCGCCTTCACGTAGCGCAACTCGGGGCCGAAGGTCGGGTCGAGGTCGTTGGGCCCGAAGGTCCCGGCATGGAGCGGGCCGGACACGAACTCCCAGAACGGATTGAAGTCCTGGAAGACCGCCTTGTCGGGGTTGTAATAGTGGGCGGCCGTGTAGTGGACGTCGGCCGTCAGCCACACCGTGTTCTCGATGCCGGCATTGCGGATGAAGCGCAGCAGGTCGGCGATTTCCAGTTCGCGCCCCTTAGCCGCGCCCCCGTCACCATTGGCGATGGCCTCGATCCGGTCTCCATCGGGAACGACGAGGCCGATCGGCATGTCGGAAGCGATCACCTTCCAGGTGGCGCGCGAGGCGGCCAGTTCCCGCTTCAGCCACTGGACCTGCTCTTCGCCCATGATCCGGGCGGCGTCGGTTAGTTCCTCCTCCATGGAATCGCCGTTCGCCCCGCGATAGCTGCGCAGGTCGAGGAAGAAGACGTCGAGCAGCGGTCCGTAGGCGATCTTGCGGTAGACGCGGCCCGGCTCGGCGGGGGTGAAGCGGATCGGCGTCATCTCGTGGAAGGCGCGGGCCGCGCGCGCCTGCAGAAGTCCGATGGATTTGACGGTGTAGCGGTCGTCGCTCTCGAGGTCTTTCGAAGAGGACCAGTTGTTGACGACCTCATGGTCGTCCCACTGGAAGAAGGTGGGGCAGACGGCGTTGAGCGCAAGGCAATGCTCGTCCATCATGTTGTATTTCCACTGGCCACGAAACTCGTCCAGCGTCTCGGCAACCTTGCGCTTCTCGTCGATCAGCACCTTGTTGACCCATTTGGTGCCGTCGGCAAGGTCGACCTCGTCGGCCATCGGGCCGTCGGCATAGATCGTGTCGCCGGAGTGCAGGAAGAAGTCCGGCGTGTGCCTGGCCATCGTCGCATAGGTCAGCATGCCGGTCTCGTCGATGCCCCAGCCCTGGCCGGCCGTGTCGCCCGACCAGGCGAAGCGGATGTCGCGCCGCGAGGCGGGAGCGGTGCGGAAGCGACCGACGATCGGCTCCGAAACGGCGTTGGTGTCCGAAAGATCGGCAAGCCGCATGCGGTAGAAGATGTCCTGGTCCGAGGGGAGGCCGGCAAGAAGCCGCTTCACGGCGAAATCGCTCTCCGGCAGTGCGTCGAGCGGCGGCAGCCTGCGGGCGTTTGCAAAACTCTCGGTCGTCGAAACCTCGAACGTGACTCGCGAGGGCCTATCGGCCCGCGTCCAGATCATGCCCGACGTGGCGTCCACGTCGCCGGACTGCACGCCATGCGTGAAGGCGGGGCGGGTATTGGCACGCGAATAGAAGGGCAGGGCGAGGCCGGAGCCGGCGACAAGGCCGACGGCACTGGCTGAAGCGATGAAGCTGCGACGGGTGAGCTTCGTTCTGTTCATGGCTGTCTCCTGGATGGCTGAACGTGACCGATCAGCCATCGCGCGGAAACATTGCAGGACGACTGCGCTTCCGTGACAGTTTGCTGACGCTTCTGCGACTGTGGAAAATATCCGCCAGGCGCGGGACGCACTCGGTTCGTGCTCAGTCCGCCGGGCTCTCCTCGCCTGCCTGACGCCGGCGCCACCTTTCGATCCCTGCCTCGACCTCTTGCGCGGATCCGTCACCAAGCCAGCCGATGAACATCGCCGCCGGGACAAGGATGAAGAGGTTCAAGACAGGCACATGAATGAGAAGAAAGAGGAGCATATCAAGGAACACGTCAGACCCCGCGGGCAGGGACGATGCTGCCGAGACGAAATCCCGAAAGGCAATCACGTTATGGGCCAGGACCGCGGCGGCCGCGAACAGGGCGATCACCGGCTTCGAGAGATGGCCCGCGATGATGCATACAGCATAGGGAAGGAACGACAGCAGTAAATAGGCGGCAAGAAAACCACCGATATCTACCCTTAGAGAGAGAATGTAAATCTCAAGAAAAATTTCCGATACTGATACAGCGTATAACAATACATAAGATACTTTTTTCATAATAACCTGATAATATTAAAAAAGAACATAAAAATATAATGAGCAATAAAGTATACGAGGTCGACGCCTACGCCAACCCCTTCTTCTCCATCATCGCCTCCGGGTTCGGCAGCTTGCCGCGGAACGCCGTATAGAGTTCTTCCGGATCGGCCGAGCCGCCGGCGGCGTAGATATAGCGGCGAAGCCGTTCCGCCGTTTCCGGATCAAATGGGTCGCCCGCCTCCTCGAAGGCGCGAAAAGCGTCGGCATCCAGCACCTCCGACCACATGTAGGAGTAGTAACCCGCCGAATAGCCGTCGCCGGAGAAGACATGCAGGAAATGCGGCGAACGGTGGCGCATGGGGATAGCCGCCGGCTTGCCGAGCGTCTCCAGGGTCGCCCGCTCGAATTGCAGCGGGTCTTCCGGTCCCTCCTGCCGCGCATGGAACGCCATGTCGACCAGCGCCGAGGCGGTGAACTCGACCGTGGCGAAGCCGGAATTGAAATTGCGGGCCGCACGCATGCTCTCCACGCGCTCCGGCGGAATGGGCTCGCCCGTCTCCACATGGCGCGCATGGCGGGAGAGCACCTCGGGCACGGTGAACCAGTGTTCGAAGAGCTGCGAGGGAAGCTCGACAAAATCGCGCGCCACCGCGGTTCCGGCAATCGAAGGCCAGGTGACCTCACTCAAAAGCCCGTGCAAAGCGTGGCCGAACTCATGAAAGAGCGTGCGTGCATCCTCCGCCGAAAGCAGCGCCGGCCTGCCCCTGGGCGGCTTGGCGAAGTTCATCACGTTGTAGATGATCGGCTCCTCGCCGCCACCGAGGCGATGGCCGGTGCGCAACGCGCTCATCCATGCGCCGGAGCGCTTGGAAGGGCGGTTGAAATAGTCGGCGAGAAAAAGCCCGCGCCGGCTGCCGTCGGAATTTTTCACCAGGAAGACCCGCACGTCCTCGTGCCAGGGGGCAACACCTTTCTGCTCCTCGAAGGTGAGACCGAAGAGGCGATGCGCCACGTCGAAGGCCGCAGCGATCACGTTTTCAAGCGCGAGGTAAGGCTCGACCCCGCCTTCATCGGAACCGAAGCGCTCGTCCCGCAGCTTCTCGGCATAGTAACGCCAGTCCCATGGCGCGATCGGATGGTTGTGCCCCTCGCCGGCGGCAATGCGGCTCAATTCCTTTTCGTCCTCGGCCGCCTTTTCGCGCGCCTTTTCCCAGACGGGTTTTAAGAGGTCCATCACGGCATCGGCCGTTTTGGCCATGGTGTCGTCCAGCTTGAAGGCGGCATAGGTCTCGTAGCCGAGCAGCCGCGCCTTTTCTGCGCGAAGCTTCAGAGTCTCCCGGATGATATCCGTGTTGTCGGTCTCGCCCCCGTTCTCGCCGCGGCCGATGAAGGCCCGAAGCACCGTCTCGCGCAGATCCCGTCGCTCGGAGAAGGTGAGAAACGGTTCGGCGACCGAGCGCGACAGGGTGACCGCATAGCGGCCTGGCTGGCCGCGCGATTCGGCCGCTTCGGCCATTGCGCTCCTGAGCGAGGAGGGTAGGCCGGCAAGGTCTTCTTCATCAAGAAAAAGCACCCAGTTACTCTCGTCGGCCAACACGTTCTGCCCGAAGCGCGCGCCGAGCTCCGCCAGTTTCTCGTTGATCTCGGCCAGCCGCGCCTTGCCCGAAGAATCGAGCTTCGCCCCGCCACGCACGAAGCGCTTCCACGTCTTCTCCAGTACCCGCGCCGCCTCGTCGCCGAGGCCCAGCGTCTCGCGCTCCGCGTAAAGCCGGTCGACGCGCGCGAAGAGGTCCTCGTTCATGTAAAGCCGTGAATAGTGGCGCGCCATCCGCGGCGACATGGCCCGCTCTATCTCCTGGATATGCGCATTGGTATGCGCGCCTGCCCTGCACCGGAAGATCGCCGCCACGCGCCCAAGCGCCTTTCCCGACAGCTCCAGCGCCGCCAGCGTGTTGTCGACGTTCGGTGCCGCCGGGTTCCCGGCGATAGAAGCGATCTCGGCCTCGTGCGCGGCGAAGGCCGCCTCGAAAACCGGCCTGAAATCGGCATCGGTGATGGAGCCGAAATCGGGCAAGCCAAGCGGACCGCCCCAACTCGTGAGCGGGTGTGTCGACAGGTCGATAGCGGACGAATCGCAAGTCATGGAAAACCTCGAACAAAAACGGGCGGGAGGCCGGAGCCGGTTCGGATGTAGGAGCGCCGCCGCCGGCGCGCAACGCTTGACTTGACCACGCGGTGGCCCCAATTTAATAAGTCTAACTTACTATTTTTCGGGAAAATGGCATCATGACACCCCGGTTGGATCCGGATTCCTTCGGCTTTCTGGTCACCGATCTGGCACGGCTGATCAGGGCGGACCTTGACCGGCGCATCCTGGCCGCCGGGATCGGGGTTACCCCCGGCGAGGCCAGGACCCTGGCCTATGCGGCCCGTTTCGGCGCCCTGCGCCAGAACATTCTGGCCGAACGCATGGGGCTCGAGGCGATGACCCTCAGCACCTATCTCGACCGGCTCGAACAGAGAGGGCTCATCGCGCGCAAGGCGGATCCGAACGACCGGCGCGCCAAGCTGGTGCGCGTGACGGCGGAAGGCGACAAGGTCCTGGAATCCGTCCTGCGCGTGGCCGGCGAAGTCCGCCGGCGTGCCCGTGGAAAGCTGAGCCAGGAAGACTGGTCGAGACTTCAGAAGCTCCTGAAAGTCGTCCGCTCCAATATTTCCGATCAGCCGTAACACGAGGAGTGCCGGCTGGCCGCCGGCCGCAGCCTGGAAAGCGTCATGCACGATCACGACAAAACCGCGGCAACGGCAAGCCCCGTCATGAGCGAACGCCGGGTGAGCCTTCTGGGCGCGATGCTGATCGCCATCGGCCCCCTGTCCATGGCGCTCTATACCCCGGCGATGCCGCAAATCGTCGAGTTCTTCGGCACGAGCGAGGCTGCCGTGAAGATGACGCTCTCGCTCTATTTCGCCGGCTTCGCCGTGGCTCAGCTCTTTTGCGGCCCGCTCTCCGACGGCCTCGGGCGCAAGCCCGTCACCCTCGCATTCATGGCGGTTTACGCCGCCGCCAGCCTGCTGGCAGTCCTCGCGCCGACGATTGAGGTGCTGATCGTCGCCCGCTTCCTCCAGGGCGTCGGCGCGGCGGTGGGGATCGCCGTCTCGCGGGCCCTGGTGCGGGACCTTTTCACGCACGAGCAGTCCGCCCGCATCATGAACCTGATGGGCATCATCCTGGCGATCGGGCCGGCGCTCGCGCCGACCATCGGCGGCCTGACCATGGAGTTCGCGGGCTGGCACGCGATTTTCCTCATCATGCTCGCCAGCGGCTTTCTCGTTACGATCGTCGTGCAGTTGGCAATGCGCGAGACCGTTTCCCGTGATCTCGCGCGCATCCGCCCGCGCGGACTGGCGCGTGCCTACGGGACATTGCTCGCCAGTCCGTACTTTATGACCTCCAGCCTGGTAGTGGCCGGCAGCGTGGGCGCCATGTACACGCAGGCAACGGTCCTGCCCTTCATCCTCATGGAGCGGGTCGGGCTCTCCCCGTCCCAGTTCGGTGTCGGCATGCTCATGCAGTCGGGCATGTTCTTTGCCGGGTCGGTCTCCGTGCGCTTTCTCATGCGCCGGACCAGCGCCTATCGTCTGGTTCCGGTGGGGCTCGGCTTCATCGCCCTGGGCAGCACGTTGCTCGCTTACGGGCTCAACGCCGCCCCGCCGAGCTTCCTGAGGGTCATGGGGCCCGTCGCCTTCTATGCTTACGGGATCGCCTTCGTCATGCCGGCGATGATGACCGCCTCGCTCGCCCCCTTCCCGCACATGGCGGGTGCGGCCTCCGCGCTCGCCGGCTTCATGCAGATGGGCGGAGGGCTCCTGGGCGGTTCGGTCGCAGCGCTGATCGGCGAGCCGGTCTTCGCCATGAGCGTCGTCATCCCGGCGATGGGCGCAAGTGCCATCCTGTCCTGGATCTTGTGGCGAGGGCTGCCGGAGCCTGCGCAGGCGGTCCGCCTACCCGAAAAGGCCTGAACGGTCTATTTGTCCCTTCGCGCGACAAAACGGGCCGCTTCACGCAGAATGGCCCCATTCTCCCCGAAGGGCTCCAGCAAATCTTCCGCCTGGGCAATCAGGCCTGCAAGCTGGCGTCGGGTCCAGTCCTGTCCGTGAAGCGCGGCGAGCGTCGCCTTGCCCGCGGCGGCGTCCTTGCCCGTCGCCTTGCCCAGGGTCTCTGCATCCGATGTCAGGTCCAGAAGATCGTCGGCGAGTTGGAATGCCAGCCCGATCGCTGCGCCGAAGGCCGATAGACGCTCCCGGTCGGCCGCCGCGGCGGCGCCGATCACGGCGCCCGCCTCGCAGGCAAAGCGTATGAGGGCGCCGGTCTTCATGGCCTGGAGCCTTATGACGCCGTTCTCGTCCGGCCTCTCGCGCTCGGCGGCGAGATCGAGCGCCTGCCCGCCGGCCATGCCGCCGACCCCTGCCGCACGCGCAAGGCGCGCTACGAGCTCAAGGCGAATACCGGCCGGAAGCTCGGTCTCGTCCTCGGCGATGATACCGAAGGCGTAGGTCAAAAGACTGTCACCGGCGAGAATGGCCGTCGCCTCGTCGAAGGCGCGGTGCACCGTCGGCTGCCCGCGGCGCAGATCGTCGTCGTCCATGGCGGGAAGGTCGTCGTGGATCAGCGAATAGCAGTGCACGCATTCGAGGGCCGCGGCGACCCGCAGCACCGCCTCGCCCTCCACCCCGAAGACCCGCGCGCTCTCGATGAGCAGGAAGGGCCTCAGCCTCTTTCCGCCGTTGAGCGCCCCGTGCCTCATGGCCGCGAGCAGCCGCTGCGGCCGCGCGATTTCACCCTCGCGCAGACGTTCGTCCAGGAGGCGGCGCAGCATGGCCTCTACGGCTTCGCCCGAAACCGCAAGCAGGCCCTCGAATGGGATTGACGGTTCTTCCATGGCGGCAGCGATGCCGGTATTCGCCGCAAGGGTCAAGGCCGCCGTCCCGCATTGAGCGTTGCCAGGCCCGCCCGCTGCCGGTATGCGAGGGCAGGGAAGCCGATCGGGGGTATGCTGTGCCGGCACCTTCAGTGAAAACGGAGAAACGGTCGCACGCTGCGCTAAAGCGCAAGCGGGCGCGCCGGCACACCTGGCGGCGCTGGCTGCGCCGGATCATCGCCGTTATCGTGATCGTCGTTCTTCTGCCGCTGGGCCTGACCGTCCTCTATCGCCTGTCCTTCGTGCATCCGGTCTCGACACTGATGCTCGCCGACCTCGTCAAGCTCGAGGGATACGACCGGCGCTGGATCCCGCTCGATGAGATGGGCGACGTCGCGGTGCACTCGGTGATGATGTCGGAGGACGGCCAGTTCTGCGCCCATTCCGGGGTCGACTGGGGTGCGCTCAACACCGTCGTCAGCGAGGCGCTTTCGGGCGAGCGCACGCGCGGCGCCTCCACCATCCCCATGCAGACGGTGAAGAACCTTTTTCTCTGGCCCGGGCGTTCCTTCGTACGCAAGGCGCTCGAGGCGCCGCTGTCGATCTATTTCGACGCCGTCGTGCCGAAGCGCCGCATCATGGAAATCTACATGAACATCGCCGAATGGGGGCCGAACATCTATGGCGTCGAGGCGGCGGCCCGGCACCATTTCGGCCGCGCCGCCAAGGATCTCACGCGGCGGCAGGCGGCCCTTCTTGCCGTCACGCTGCCCAACCCGAAGGGACGCAACCCCGCAAATCCCTCGAGCGGCATGAACCGGCTGGCCTCCATCATCCAGGAGCGCGCGCGCATGGCGGGCGCCTATGTCGGCTGCCTCGACCGAGCGGGAGGATAATATGGTCAAGCGCGGTTCGTCGATCGGCTTCTTCGGCATGTTCGGTCGTTCGCAGGACCTGCGCCGGCTCGATGCCGCCCTTCGGGAAGCGGGATTGCACCCGGTGCAGGTTTCCGAGGGCGCCAAGTTGGCCGCCGTCGGGCTCATGGCCGGCCGCGCGGCGGACCCGCCGGCAACCGCCTATCCGCCGGTGGGCGCTCTGATGGCCTATTGCGCGCTCGGGGAAGAAGCGTTCGCGCGCGAAAACGGCGGCGAACGCCTCTCCGAGACGCGCGGGCGGCTGGAGGCCGCGCTGGAGGCCGGCGAGGGGCTCGACGCGGAAATCATCCTTCTCATGCTGCACGCCAACCTCGTCCACCCGGAGCTTGTGGAGCGCTACGACATCCGCGCGGAAGAGGGATGATTGCGCCGTAGAGCGCGAAAAATCGCCGCGACCCACTGGCCAAGGAGGCGATTGCGGTGTATAGGCGGCGCGAATTTCTCGTTACCCGGCCGGATTGCGGGGTCCCTGTCGATCAGGGCCGCAGGGGCCTTTGACCGAACAGCGGAGAGTACGATGGCTGTACCCAAAAGGAAGACGACGCCGTCCAAGCGCGGCATGCGCCGCTCGGCCGACGCGCTCAAGGCGCCGAAATATGTCGAGGACAAGGATTCCGGCGAGCTGCGCCGCCCGCATCATATCGACCTGAAGACGGGCATGTATCGCGGCCGCCAGGTGCTGGAGCCGAAGGAAGCTTAAGCACCCCAGATCTCAGGCAGCACGCGGAAAGGCCGGCCTCGCGCCGGCCTTTCCCTTTTTGGGGAACCGGTTTTTCGCTCGTCGGCACGCTGCGATGCCGGCACCGGCGCTTCAGGCTAATCCTTCGACATCGAGTCGATCTTGCGCTGCATGGCGGCGATCTGCTCGCGCATCTCGTCGAGATCGTCCTTCCTCTCCGTTCCGCCCTGCGCCTCCTCCCGCGCACCGTTGCCGCCAGCCGCGGGGACCTGGAACATGCGCATGGCGTTCTGGAACATCTCCATGTTGCGGCGTGTCTGCTCCTCGATCATCTTCATGGGCGCGCCCATCTGCATCATGTCGCCCATCGGCGTGTTGCCGAAGGCGTCGCGCATCTGTTCGCGCATGCGCTCCTGTTCCTTCGCGAACGCCTGCATCGACTGTTCGAGAAAGGTCGGCACCACCATCTGCATCTGGTCGCCATAAAATGCGATCAGCTGGCGCAGGAAGGAACTGGGCAGCATGTTCTGCCCGTTCTTGTCGCTCTCCAATTCGAAGATGATCTGCGTGAGGACCGAATGGGTGATGTCCTCGCCCGATTTGGCGTCCTGGACGACAAAATCCTCATCGCGGCGCACCATCTGTGCCAGGTCCTCCAGCGTCACATAGGTGCTGGTGCCGGTGTTGTAGAGGCGCCGGTTGGCATATTTCTTGATAACCACGGGGTCATCCCTTGCCGCCATTTCAGACCTCCCCCTGACGCGACTTCAAGGCGGAGCCCGGCTCCACCAACCCGCAGGATATGCGAAAGTCTGCCGCAAATGAAAGCGCTTTTCGCTGCAACCGCTAACACGCTTCGTTGCGCCGCAATTTCTCGGCGCGAATTCATTCGCCTTGACGCGCCGCCCATTGGACGCAAAAAAAGTGGATCGATTATCCTCGTCCAAGCAGGGAGTGAGTTCATGCCGTCCTCCAACGCGATCGTTATCGCCAGCGCGGCACGCACCGCCGTCGGCGCCTTCAACGGCTCCTTCGCCCAGGTGCCGGCGCATGAGCTCGGCGCGGCCGTCATCCAGGCTGTTCTGGAGCGCGCGGGCGTTTCGGCGGAGGAGGTGGACGAGGTCATTCTCGGCCAGGTGCTGACCGCTGGCCAGGGCCAGAACCCCGCCCGCCAGGCGTCCGTCGCCGCCGGCCTGCCCAGGCAGACGACGGCCTGGGGGCTCAACCAGGTGTGCGGCTCGGGGCTGAGGGCGATCGCTATCGGCATGCAGCAGATTGCCTGCGGTGACGCGAAGATCATCGTCGCCGGCGGGCAGGAATCCATGTCGCTTTCGCCCCATTGCGCGTACCTGCGCGGCGGCGTGAAGATGGGCGACCACGCCATGATCGACACGATGATCCGCGACGGGCTCTGGGATGCCTTCAACGGCTATCACATGGGCGTGACGGCGGAGAATGTCGCCCGCGCCTTCCAGATCACCCGCGAGGAGCAGGATGCCTTCGCCCTCGCCTCCCAGAACAAGGCCGAGGCCGCTCAGAAGGCGGGCCGCTTCAAGGACGAGATCACGCCGGTCACCGTGAAGACGCGAAAGGGCGACGTGGTGGTCGAGGATGACGAGTACATCCGCCACGGCGCCACCTTGGACGCCATGCAGAAGCTGCGTCCCGCCTTCGACAAGGAGGGCACGGTCACGGCGGGCAACGCCTCCGGCATCAATGACGGGGCTGCCGGCGCCGTGCTGATGAGCGAGGAGGAGGCTTCGCGGCGCGGCATCGAGCCGCTGGCGCGCATCGTCTCCTGGGCAACCGCCGGTGTCGATCCGGCGGTGATGGGCACGGGCCCGATTCCCGCCTCCCGCCGCGCCCTCGAAAAAGCCGGCTGGCGCGCAGAGGATCTCGACCTCGTCGAGGCGAACGAGGCATTCGCGGCGCAGGCCTGTGCGGTCAACAAGGACATGGGCTGGGATCCGGAGATCGTCAACGTCAATGGCGGCGCGATCGCCATCGGACACCCGATTGGCGCCTCCGGTGCCCGCGTACTCAACACGCTGCTTCATGAAATGCGCAGGCGCGACGCCAGGAAAGGGCTGGCCACCCTGTGCATCGGCGGCGGCATGGGCGTGGCCATGTGCGTGGAGCGCTGATCAGGAACCTGCAGGAGCGGTAGGCCGCAGAGAATGGCCACTGCCTTTTTTCGATGGGAGGGAAGAATGACCAGAACGGCACTGGTGACCGGTGGGACGCGCGGCATCGGCGCGGCGATCTCGGTGGCGTTGAAGGATGCGGGATACCGGGTGGCGGCGAATTACGCCGGCAATGAAGAGGCGGCCCGCCATTTCACCGAGGAAACCGGCATTCCCGCCTATCGCTGGTCCGTCGCCGATTACGGCGCCTGCGCGGCGGGCATTGCCGAGGTGGAAGCGACGCTGGGCCCGGTCGACGTGCTCGTCAACAATGCCGGTATTACGCGCGATGCCATGTTCCACAAGCTCTCGCCCGAGCAATGGCGGCAGGTGATCGATACCAATCTCAACGGCGTCTTCAACATGACCCATCCGCTGTGGCCGGGCATGCGGGAGCGCCGGTTCGGCCGCATCATCACCATCTCCTCCATCAACGGGCAGAAGGGGCAGGTGGGGCAGGTGAACTATTCGGCCGCCAAGGCCGGCGACCTCGGCTTCACCAAGGCGCTTGCCCAGGAGGGCGCGCGCGCCGGAATAACCGTCAACGCCATCTGCCCAGGCTACATCGCCACCGAGATGGTGATGGCCGTGGCCGAGCCCGTGCGCGAGAAGATCGTCGGCCAGATCCCCGTCGGGCGCCTGGGGGAGGCCCGGGAAATCGCCCGCTGCGTGGTCTTTCTCGCCTCCGACGAGGCGGGCTTCATCACCGGCTCCACGCTGACGGCGAACGGCGGCCAGTACATCGCCTGAAACCTCCCTGTCCCGCTATGGAACGGATTCGTTAACAGCCCCTGTCCGGAAGCTGTGCGAATCCTGTGGACGTCGGTGTACCGGCTGTGGAAATCACAATATCTGGTACGGAACATACGCAGAACGAGGATTGATCGCTGATTCGTCGCCTGTTCGTTCCGGGTTTGGCCGGAACGTTAACGAATGACAGGCGGACACCGTGATCTGCATTAAGATTTGGTTCATAAAGGTCAATGAAATCTTGAAGTTGGGGCCATAACTGGCAGAGCGCGGCACACGCGCGCACAAAAAGTTAACGCGGCAGGCCGGATTCGCCTCCGGCTCCTCCGTCACGATTCATCATCTTCGGCCGCACACCATTCGTCGCGCTAGATGTTGTGGTGCACAAAGCAGGAACATGGACGAGTCAGTGATTCGTCGCCGATTCGTTCCAGACTCGTTCCAAAGATTAATTTCGCCTGGTTTTGCCTTTCGCTCCGCCCGTCTTTTCCTATATGTCTGCGGTGGTGGCGGTAGACTTGCGCTGCTGCACGGCACGCGACAAGGAACATCCGGGTCCCTTCAAGCACATGAACATTCAGCCAAGAGACAGCGGAACTGCCGTCCTCGACGGACGCGACGTGACGGCGGTTCTGGGGCCGACCAATACGGGCAAGACGCATCTGGCGATCGAGCGGATGATCGCCCACGAATCGGGCATGATCGGCTTGCCGCTGAGACTGCTTGCCCGCGAGGTCTATGGCCGCGTGGCCGCCCGTGTCGGCGAGGAAAACGTGGCGCTGATCACCGGCGAGGAGAAGATCGTGCCGCCCGGTGCGCGTTATTCCGTGTGCACGGTCGAGGCCATGCCGCGCGAGACGGACGTCGCCTTCGTGGCGATCGACGAGGTGCAGCTCGCCGCCGATCTGGAGCGCGGCCACATCTTCACCGACCGCATCCTCAACCTGCGCGGCCGGCAGGAGACCCTGCTCCTGGGCGCGGCCACCATGCGCGGCATCCTGGAAAAGCTGCTCAAGGGCATTTCCGTCGTCACGCGCCCGCGCATGTCGGTGCTCTCCTATGCCGGCTCGAAGAAGATCACGCGCCTGCCGCGGCGCTCGGCCGTCGTGGCCTTTTCGGCCGACGAGGTCTATGCCATCGGCGAGCTGATCCGCCGCCAGCGCGGCGGCGCGGCCATCGTGCTGGGGGCGCTGAGCCCGCGCACGCGCAACGCGCAGGTCGCTCTCTATCAATCCGGCGACGTGGACTATCTGGTGGCCACCGATGCCATCGGCATGGGGCTCAACCTCGACGTCGATCATGTGGCCTTCGCCCAGAACCGGAAGTTCGACGGTTTCCAGTTCCGTGACCTGTCGGCCGCCGAACTGGGCCAGATCGCCGGACGTGCCGGACGGCACGTGCGCGACGGCACCTTCGGCGTCACCGGACAGGTCGATCCTTTGCCTGATGCCCTGGTGGAACGCATCGAGACGCACCAGTTCGAGCCGGTGAAGATGCTGCAGTGGCGTTCCGCCCAGACTGACCTGTCCAGCATCAACGCGCTGAAGGCCTCGCTCGAGGCCCTGCCGCCGGTGGACGGGCTGACACGGGCGCTGCCTGCGGCGGACCTGCGCGTGCTTGACCATCTCTCGAGGGACGATGATGTGTGTGCGCTCGCCGCCGGGCGGGAGACCGTGTCCCTCTTATGGGATGCCTGCGCGCTGCCGGACTACCGCAAGATCGCGCCGGCCCAGCATGCCGAACTGGTCGGCTCCATCTTCTCTGATCTTGCGCGCAGCGGCCATGTCGACGAGGATTACATGGCCGAGCAGGTGCGCCGCGCCGATTCCACCGAGGGTGAGATCGACACGCTGTCGCACAGGATTGCGCAAATTCGCACCTGGACGTTCGTTTCCCACCGCCCGGGATGGTTGTCCGATCCGACACACTGGCAGGAAAAAACGCGCGAGATCGAGGACAGCCTGTCCGATGCGCTGCACGAGCGATTGACGAAACGCTTCGTGGACCGCAGGACTTCCGTGCTCATGAAGCGCCTGAGAGAGAATGCGATGCCGGAAGCAGAAATCAGTCCCGCGGGAGAGGTCCTGGTCGAGGGCCACCACGTGGGCGAGATGCAGGGATTCCGTTTCACCGCCGACAGGAGCGCGGAAGGCGAGGATGCGCGCGCCGTCAAGGCGGCGGCACAGAAGGCGCTGGCCGTCGAGTTCGAAACCCGCGCGGAGCGCTTCGCAGCCGCGCCCAATGGCGACCTGGCGCTCGGCTCCGACGGTGTCCTGCGCTGGCTGGGCGCACCGGTGGTCACGCTGACGGCCGGCGACGACGTCCTGAAGCCGCGGGCGATCCTTTTGGCCGACGAGCAGTTGACCGGTCCCGCGCGTGACAAGGTGGCCGCGCGCGCCGAGCGCTTCGTCAACTATCAGATCGAGAGCCAGTTGAAGCCGCTGGTTGATCTCAAACAGGCGGAGGCGCTGAACGGCATGGCGCGCGGGCTGGCCTTTCAGCTCGCCGAGAATTTCGGCCTTTTGAACCGGCGCGACGTGGCCGAGGAAGTGCGCGCGCTCGACCAGGAAGCACGCGCGGCGCTGAGGCGCCTCGGTGTGCGTTTCGGCGCCTACCACATCTTCGTGCCCGCACTTGTCAAGCCGGCGCCGGCGAGCCTCTCCACGCTCTTGTGGGCGCTCAAGAACGACGCCAAGGACAAGCCCGGCTACGGCGATGTGGTGGCCGCGCTTGCCGCCGGGCGCACCTCGATCGTCACCGACCCGACCTACGAGCGCGCCTTCTACCGGCTCGCCGGCTTTCGCAATCTCGGCCGGCGGGCGGTGCGCGTCGACATCCTCGAGCGGTTGGCCGACCTCATCCGGCCGGCGCTCGCCTGGAAACCCGGCACGGGCAAGCGGCCCGACGGCGCCTTCGACGGCGGGACCTTCATCGTCACCCCGGCCATGATGTCGATCCTCGGTGCCACGGCCGAGGACATGGAAGCGATCCTCAAGGCACTCGGCTACCGCTGCGAGGCGAAGCCGGCCGCAGAGGTTGCCACGCGCGTGG
>NZ_JBHSUM010000030.1:0-39004 GCF_042660605.1 Nitratireductor sp. GCM10026969 | reverse complement strand
GGCTTCGGCTCGCCGCCGCCTCGGCCTTCGCGGCGGTCAGGGCAGACAGCTTTTCCTCGTGCTCGGCCAGTTCGCCAGCCGCCTTGTCGAGCGTTTCACGCGCCTCGGCCTCGCGGCCGTCGGCACCGGCCTCGGCTTCGTTGAGAGAGGCCTCTTCATTCTCCAGCCGCGCCAGAATGTCCGCATTGTCGCGAACCATCTGTTCCTCGCGGGCGATATCGGCATCGAACTGCGCGACACGCTTCTGCAACTCGGCCGCCCGGTCGCGCACGCGCCTTGCCTCTTCCTCGATCTGCGTGCGGGCGATGGTCAGGCGCTGGAGCGCGGCAGCGGCGGAGGCCTCCGCCTCGCGCAGTTCCGGCAGGCGCTTTGCAGCGATCGCCTGTTCCTTCGCCGCCTCCATCTGCTCGCCGGCGCGCTCGGCCACCCGCGCTGTCGCCTCCGAAAGCGCCGACTTGGCCTCGGCTTCCTGCTCCTTGGCCTGCGACCAGCGCAGATGCAGCAGGATGGCGTCCGCCTTGCGGATTTCGGCCGACAGGTTCTTGAAGCGCGCTGCCTGACGCGCCTGGCGCTTCAGGCTTTCGATCTGCGTCTGAAGCTCGCCCACCACGTCGTCGAGCCGTTCGAGATTCTGCTCGGCGGCGCGCAGGCGCAGCTCCGCCTCGTGCCGGCGCGAATGCAGGCCGGAAATGCCGGCCGCTTCCTCCAGGAGGGCGCGGCGCGCCTGCGGCTTTGCCTGGATCAGTTCGCCGATGCGCCCCTGCCCCACCATGGAGGGCGAGCGCGCGCCGGTCGACTGGTCGGCGAAGAGAAGCTGCACGTCCCGCGCGCGTGCCTCCTTGCCGTTGATGCGGTAGACCGAGCCCGCCTCGCGCTCGATGCGCCGCGAGACCTGCAATTCGTCGGCATCGTTGAAGGCGGCGGGCGCGCTGCGATCCGCGTTCTCGAGAAAGAGCGCCACCTCCGCCGTGTTGCGCGCCGGCCGTGTGGCCGAGCCGGAAAAGATGACGTCGTCCATGCCCGAGGCGCGCATGTTCTTGTACGAGCTCTCGCCCATCACCCAGCGCAGCGCCTCAACGAGATTGGACTTGCCGCAGCCATTCGGCCCGACCACGCCGGTCAGGCCGGGCTCGATCACGAACTCACTGGGCTCGACGAAGGATTTGAAGCCGAGGAGGCGGAGCTTGGTGAATTTCATGCGCGCCCGCCCCGGCGCACGGGAGAAGTGCCGGCGCGGTCGGCGCCTGCCTTACAGCAGGGGATCAATGATCGCCGACATCTGCTCAATCGACATCGCTCCCGAATACTTCTTCCCGTTGATGAAGAAGGTGGGCGTCGCCTCGACGCCGAAATCGGCGCCGCGCGCGCGCACCGCCCTGACATCATCCAGAAGCTGCTGGTCCGTCAAGCAGGCCTCGAAGGACTCCTGTGAAAAACCGGCGAGCTTGGCAATGTTGAGCAGGGCACCACGCGCATCCTGGGCCGCCGCCCAGCTGCGCTGCTGCTTGAACAGCACGTCGACCATCGCGAAATACTTGTCGTCGGCGCAGCGCGCCAGCATGAAGCCGGCCTCCGCGCGCGGGTCGAAGGGGAATTCGCGCAGGATCAGGCGCACCTTGCCGGTATCGATATACTGCTCCTTCAGAGCCGGATAGGTATTGACGTGGAAGCTGGCGCAGTGGCTGCAGGTCATCGACGCATATTCGACGATGGTCACCGGCGCATCCTCGGCCCCTTGCGCCCTTTCGGGCAGGGCGCCGGCCTCCAGGAGTTCCGTCATGTCCACCGTGCCGGAGGGCTCCGGCGCATCCACCGCGCCGGTGGTCAGCGGCGATGTCTGATCCTGCGCGTTCGCCTCGCCGGAGCCGCTGTCGCCGCAGCCGGCCAGAAGTGCCGCGGCCGGGAGAGCGGCGAGGGAGAGGAGAATGCGCCTGCGCGCGATCAGTTCAGCCATGCGAATCACCCATATTGCCGACGGCATTCTACCGTCGGGAAAGAAAATAGCGACGATGCAAGCGGAAATAAGATAAGGACGAGCCGATGCCAAACGCAAATTGCCGCGGCAAGCTCACGAATCCGCGAGCGGCTTCTTGCGCGCGGCGAGGACGTTGCTGCCCAGGCGCTCCAGGCTGGCGCGCAGTCCTTCGTCCTCGATCGGGTCGGTGATGCGGGCGAGCTTGCGCCGCTCGGCCTCCGAAAGCGGGCGCGGGCGTGGCCGCTTGTGGGTGTGCGCCGTGTTTACCTGCTTCTGAACGATCCGCACGCGGCCGATGGCGCCGAAGCCGAGAAAGGCGTTGGCACGGGCGATGATTTCGGACGTCTCGTGCTGGACGTGCAGGGCGGCCGGCCCGCTGCAGGCGATGACGAGCGTGGCCGGCTCGAAGGGGTCATCCTCGTGCATGCGCCGCGGCCATGCGATCTTTTCGGGACGGGTTCGCTCGGCAAGCCGCTCGCCGACGATCTCGGCCCAGCATTGGACGAGATCGATCGACAGTCCCGCGCGCCGGCGCAGGACCGGATCGAGCAGGTCGCTCGCCAGATCGCTCACCGGGACGGGATTGTTGCCGCGCCCTTTCCCTGCCATGTGGTTCACCTCTTGTCCGCGCGGAAACTCTAGCTCATAAGCATCGCCGATGACACGGCAAATATCGCCCGAAAACTGCACAGCCACCCGGGGCGAGGCCCTGCCGGCGCGGCTCATCGCCTGGTATGATCGGCATCACCGCCGCCTGCCATGGCGCCTGCCGCCCGATGCAATCCGCGCCGGCCGGCGCCCCGATCCCTACCGCGTGTGGCTATCGGAAATCATGTTGCAGCAAACCACCGTCGGCGCGGCAAAGCCCTATTTTGACACTTTCACGGAGCGCTGGCCGACCTTAGCGGACCTTGCGGCGGCCGACCGCGACGACGTGATGAAGGCCTGGGCGGGGCTCGGCTATTATTCGCGGGCGCGCAACCTGAAGAAATGCGCCGAGGCGGTGATGACCCGCCATGGCGGTGTCTTCCCGGAAACGGAGCAGGCGCTGAAGGCCCTGCCCGGCATCGGCGACTACACGGCGGCGGCAGTCGCCGCGATCGCCTTCGGCCGGCCGGCGGCCGTTGTCGACGGTAATGTCGAGCGCGTCGTCACCCGGCTCAGCGCCATCGAGACGCCCCTGCCGGCGGCAAAACCGGAGATCAGACGCATTGTCGCGGCTATGGTGCCGACCACCCGGCCCGGCGATTTCGCCCAGGCCATGATGGATCTGGGCGCCACCATCTGCACCCCGCGTCGCCCCTCCTGCATCCTGTGCCCGGTGATGGGCGATTGTGCCGCGCAAAGGCTTGGCGCGGCGGAGCGCTTTCCGCTGAAGGCGCCGAAGACGGAAAAGCCGGTGCGCGAGGGGGCAGCCTTTGTCGCGGTCCGTCAGGACGGGGCCGTTCTGTTGCGCCGGCGTCCGGACAAGGGGCTGCTCGCCGGCATGAGCGAGGTGCCGACAAGCGGATGGACGGCACGCCGTGACGGGGAGAAGGATACGGAAGCGGCTCCCTTCCCGGCGCAATGGTCGGCTTGCGGTGTCGTCACACATGTGTTTACCCACTTCACCCTCAGGCTTTCGGTCTACCGCGCGGCGGTCGGTCACGCGGCAGCCGCGGACGATCATTGGTGGTCGCGACCCGAGGCGTTGAACGGAGAGGCCCTGCCGACGGTCATGAAGAAGGCCATCGAGGCGGCGATCCCCGGAGCGACAAAGGCACAGCGGAAAGCGGCGGGACAATGAACGCGATCAGACACATCGTCTTCGACATCGGCAAGGTTCTCATCCACTACGACCCGGAGCTCCCCTTCTCCCGGCTCATCCCGGACGAAGAGGAGCGGCGCTTCTTCTTCGAGTACGTCTGCACGCACGAATGGAACCTGGAGCAGGACCGGGGAAGGACCTGGCCGGAGGCCGAGGCCGCACTGATCGCGCTTTATCCCGACTACGCCGAGCATATCCGCGGCTTTCGCCGCTACTGGCACGAGATGGTGCCGCATGCCTACGATGACACGGTGGCGATTTTCGAGGATCTTATCGAGGCCGGCTACGACGTGACCATGCTTACGAACTTCGCCGCCGATACCTTCATCGAGGCGCGAAAGCGCTTTCCCTTCCTCGACCGGGCGCGCGGGGTCACGGTGTCGGGCGAAATCAGGCTTATCAAGCCCGACCCGGCCATCTACGCGTACCACACGGAGACCTTTGGCCTCGACCGGAAAGCCACGTTGTTCATCGACGACACCGCCGGCAATGTCGAAGGCGCAAGGGCCGTCGGCTGGCAGGCGGTGCAGTTCATCGACGCCGAGACGTTGCGCAAGGATTTGCTTGCGCTCGGAATCGAAATCTGAGCGCCGGTCGACCGCCGGAAGTTCAGGCGCCGGCCGCCTGCATGCTCTGGCGCGCGACCTGCCGCAGATCGTCGATGGGCCTGAGCGCCCCCTGCTCCTCGAAATGCCAGAAAGTCCACCCGTTGCAAGCGTCGAGCCCCTGGACTCTCGCGCCCAGCCGGTGGATCGATCCCGCTTCATGGCCGATGGCGATGGAGCCGTCGGCGCGCACGTGAGCGGCCCAGCGCTTCTTGCGGTCGAAGAGCTGTGTGCCGGGCTTGACGAGGCCGGTGTCGATCAGGCTGGCGAAGGCCACGCGCGGTTCAGCCCGCTTGCTGGTCATCAGCGCCAGGCTTTCCCCCTCCAGCGGTTCGACTGCGTCAATGCGCTCGCGCGCGGCGTCGATATAGTCCGCATCGCGCTCGATGCCCACGAAGTGGCGGCCGAGCCGCTTGGCCACCGCGCCCGTGGTGCCGGAACCGAAGAAGGGATCGACGATCACGTCACCCGGCTTTGACGAGGACAGGATCACGCGGGCCAGCAGCGCCTCCGGCTTCTGGGTCGGGTGGGCCTTGCCGCCCTCGGCGTTCTTCAGCCGCTCCTTGCCGGTGCAGATCGGGAAGAGCCAGTCCGAGCGCATCTGCACGTCGTCGTTGGCCGCCTTCAGCGCCTCGTAGTTGAAGGTGTAACCGCGCGCATCCTGATCGCGCGAGGCCCAGATCATGGTCTCGTGCGCGTTCTGGAAGCGGCGGCCGCGGAAATTCGGCATCGGGTTCGTCTTGCGCCAGACGATGTCGTTCAGGATCCAGAAGCCGAGATCCTGCATGATGGCGCCGACGCGGAAGATGTTGTGATAGGAGCCGATCACCCAGATGGTGCCATTCGGCTTCAGCACACGGCGCGCCGCCAGCAGCCAGGCGCGCGTGAAGGCGTCGTAGGCGGCGAAGCTCTCGAACTGGTCCCAGGCGTCGTCCACCGCATCCACCAGCGACTGGTCGGGCCGGTGAAGCGTGCCGTCGAGCTGAAGATTGTAGGGCGGATCGGCGAAGATGAGATCCGCCGATTTCTCGGGCAGACGCTCCAGCGCGGCGACGCAGTCCCCCTTTAGAATGGTGTCCTGCCATTCGGCCCTGGCAGGAAAGGAGGAGAGTTCCTCAAGACGACGCACCGCTGACATTAACGCACCTCGACGCTGACTGTTTACCTGCCGTTATGGTTACCGAGGAGGGTAAATATTCGGTAAGGGCGGCGGCCGAGGCTTTATTTCTAATTTTGGTTGTTTCATCTCCTTACTGATACAACTATTGATTGCACAAACTACAACGGAGATGTGGCATGCACCGCCTACACATACTAGCTTTCTTGCTCGCCTTCTGCGTCCCGCCGGCCTTCGCACAAAGCCAGACCACGATTGTGCTCGACGGCTCCAATTCCATGTGGGGGCAGATCGACGGCACGCCGAAAATCGAGATCGCGCGCAACGCGTTGCGCGATGTGTTGCACGCGATCCCGACCGATACACAGTTGGGAATGGTGGTCTACGGGCACCGTCAGAAAGGAAGCTGCACCGATATCGAAGTCGCTGTTCCTGTAGGCGAAGGTACGGCAAAGCGGATTACCGGGTTCGCCGACGAAATCGTTCCGAAAGGCAAAACGCCGTTAAGCGATTCGGTGCGTTTGGCAGCGGAGGAAATGGGCTACCAGACTGATCCGAGCAGCGTCGTTCTCATTACGGACGGAGTCGAGACGTGCCATTCCGACCCGTGCTCAGTCGCCCGTGAACTGGAAGAAAAGGGAGCGGACTTTACGCTTCATGTCATCGGGTTCGGTCTTTCCGATGATGAGGGCAAGCAGGTCGCCTGCATGGCCGAGAGTACGGGAGGGCGCTATCTGCCTGCGGCCGACGCCGCGCAACTGTCCGAGGCGCTGGCGAAAACCATGGTGCCGGAACCAGTCGAGGTGGAGAACAACCTCGTCTGCACCGCCCGGCTTGCCGAAGGTTCTGCCCCGATGGCGGGCAATGAGTCGGTGCAATGGGAATTCCTCCCGATCGACGAAGCGGGCAATCCAACCGGCCGGAACAAGGCCCGAATCAACGATGGCGTCTGCAAGACACACCTGCCGCCGGGTCGTTATCTGGCACAGGCGCGTCTGGGCAACGTTGTGAAGGAGCGCAGCATTGTCCTGTCGAACGACAAGACAACCGAGACGGAGGTGGTCTTCAATGCGGGGCTTGTCACCGTTACGGCGAAGCAATCGTCACAGGACAAGCAGCCGAACAAGGATGTGCATCTCGATCTGGCCTCACCGGACGGCGTGATCATCGGACAAGGCAAAATATCGGCCTTCGTCGGCGCGGGCTCCGTGACGGCGGTGGGACGTGATGGAAGCACCGTGTTGGTGGAAGATCGTGAGCTTTCTGCCGGCGAAGAGTTGGAGATCGATCTGATTTTCGGTTCCGGCGTCATTCTTCCGTCAGCCGTCTATGCGGATGGCCAACCGATGAAGGATGACAGCCCCGTCCGGTATGACCTCCTCGATGCCGAGCCGAATGCCGATGGCGAACGCGCTGTCATCGCCCTGGATGACGACCCCGGCCGCGAAGGCATCGAAGTGCCTGCAGGCCGCTATCTCCTGCGCGCCCGCCTCGACCAGGCGGAAGCCATGACCCCGGTGACCGTGGAAACGGCCAAGTCCACACAGGCGACGGTCAACCTCGATGCCGGCGTGCTGCACGTCAGAGCCCCCGGGGCCTACCGCATCGAGTTCTTCGAGGCACTCGCCGGGGACGAGGTTCTGGGTGGAGCCTATGGCGAGGAAACGGAAAAAACCTTCGGCGCCGGCGTTTACCAGGTGCGCGTCGCCTATGGCCGCGGAACGCCGGAAAGATATCTGGTGGCTACGGTCGAGGCCGGGGAGCGTACCGAGGTGACGGTCGAGTATCAGCCACTTGCGAGGTGACGAGGCGGGGCTCCGTCCCGCTTTCCGACTCTCTCTCAAAGCTCGGCGGCGGGTCCACGGCTGCACCCGCCGCCGCCATGACGGTTGCGCGGAAGGCCCCTTCGGGGCTATTGCCCTGAACGTCCTCCAACCTCATCGCACATGGATTTTTCAATGCCTGCTCCGGACCTCATCATCTTCGACTGCGACGGCGTGCTCGTGGATTCGGAAATCGTCGCCGCGCGCGTGGAAGCGGAGATGCTGCGCGAGGCCGGATACGAGATCACCCCCGAGGAGATCGCCGAGCGCTATTCCGGCCTGACCTTTCGCGATATCCTCATGTCGATCGAGAAGGAGGCGGAAATCCTCTTCCAGGCTTCACTCATCGATCAGGTGGGCACGCGGATTGCCGAACGCCTGCGCAAGGAAGTCAAAGCGATCGACGGCGTGGCGCAGGCCGTCGCGACGCTGGGCATCCCGAAATGCATCTGCTCGAACTCCAGGAGCGAGGGCATCGTGGCGATGCTGGAGCGAACCGGCCTTGCTCCGCTCTTCGACAGGCGCCTCATCTTCTCCTCGCTCGAGACGCCAACGAAGCGGCCAAAGCCGGCACCCGACGTGTTCCTCCACGGGGCAGAGCAGATGAAGGCCGATCCGGCACGGACCTTCGTCATCGAGGATTCCATGCACGGCATCGCCGGGGCGCGTGCCGCCGGCATGCGCGTCATCGGCTTCACCGGGGCCTCGCACACCCATCCCAAGCACGCGGAGATGCTGATGGAGGCCGGCGCTGAAACCACGATTCACCGCATGGCCGACCTCAACGGCGTCATCGCCGCCCTGTCGGAATGGTCGGAAAACGTCTAGAAGCCACCTGCTTCTAGCGTCCGCCCTGCGGCCCTTCGTCGAAGCCGACGAAGAGCTGGACCGCCGGGTCGACACCGCCCGGAATGGCGACATCGGCCGTCGTGAAGACGAACTGGGTGGCGCCGGCGGTGTCTCCCACCGTCACGGAGTGCCGGAAGAGATTGGAATAGAGCACTTCGTCCCCGCGCACCGCGGCCACGCGTATCGGCATGTCGACGGCGCCGGTGCGCCCCTTGGGGCCGGGCACTATCTTGCCGGCGACGGCCACTGTCATCGTCGTGGCATCGGCACCGTATTTGCAGGCCCGGCTGGTATCGGCGATCGAAGCCTGATAGACGATGCGGTCCGGGTCACCTTCCCCTCCCCGCTCAAAGGTGCGGAAATAGTTCGTCCCGTCACGCAGCGTCACCGCCGGGCAATAGGCTCTCAACTCGCTTTCGCGCACCGGCTCGGCACCGGCCTGCGTCGGGTTGAGCGTGTTCTGCGTCGAGGAAGGCCCCTGCTGACAGCCCCCGAGAATGGCGGCGGCGCCGAGGAGAAGGGTTGCCGCTAAACACTGCCTGCTTGAAAACGAATGCCCCATGAACTCACACTTTCCTATGACAAGGTCGCTGTTCTATACCAACCGCGCGGAGAAATTTCGACCGACAGTTTGGCGCATTTCCCCCGACCTTTTGGCGATCTGTAGATCCGGAGCAAGATGATGGACTATGTGAGTACGCGCGGCGAGGCTCCGGCTCTGGGTTTCTCCGACGCGCTTCTGCAAGGGCTTGCACGCGACGGAGGGCTTTAT
The DNA here is from genome assembly GCF_042660605.1 of Nitratireductor sp. GCM10026969. NCBI lineage: Bacteria > Pseudomonadati > Pseudomonadota > Alphaproteobacteria > Hyphomicrobiales > Phyllobacteriaceae > Nitratireductor > Nitratireductor sp. GCM10026969. Next base: position 30,056 of record NZ_JBHSUM010000030.1, on the reverse strand, counting down.
CTTCCACGCGAATGGCCGCGCTTTTCGGCCGAGGAGATCCGCGCCATGCGCGGCCTCCCCTATGCCCAGACTGCCTTTACCATCATCAGGCCCTTCATCGGCGGCGAGATTTCCGAGGCAACGCTGAAGCGCATCATCGACGACAGCTACGCCACGTTCCGCCACGCGGCGGTCTGCCCGCTGGTGCAGACGGGGCCGGCCGAGTTCGTGCTGGAACTGTTCCATGGGCCCACACTCGCTTTCAAGGATGTGGCGATGCAATTGCTCGCCCGGCTGATGGACCATGTTCTTGGCGAACGTGGGGCGCGAATGACCATCGCCGGCGCCACTTCCGGCGATACCGGCGGGGCGGCTATCCACGCCTTCGCCGGGGCCGAGCGGGCAGACATCTTCATCCTTTTCCCGCAGGGGCGCGTCTCGCCCGTGCAACAGAGGCAGATGACGACGTCGGGTGCCGCGAACGTCCAGGCGATCGCCATCGAGGGCAATTTCGACGATTGTCAGGGTCTGGTAAAGGCGATGTTCAACGACCACGCCTTTCGCGATGCAGTCCTGCTGTCCGGCGTCAACTCGATCAATTGGGCCCGCATCATGGCCCAGATCGTCTACTACTTCACGGCCGCCGTCTCGCTCGGTGCACCCGACCGGCCGGTTTCCTTCACCGTGCCGACAGGTAATTTCGGAGATATCTTCGCCGGTTATGCGGCGAAGCTGATGGGCCTTCCCATCGGCAGGCTGGTCATCGCCACCAATGAGAACGACATTCTGGCGCGCGCATTGGCCGATGGCGAATACGCCACGTGCGACGTCGTTGCCACAACATCGCCATCGATGGATATTCAGGTGTCTTCGAATTTCGAACGGCTGCTATTCGAAGCGTCGGGCAGGAACGCCGCCGAGGTTCGCGGCTATATGGACGGCCTACGCCAATCCGGCAGCTTTACGGTCTCCGAAGCAACGCTTGCTCGGATCCGCACCGACTTCACCGCCGGACGCGCAGGGATCGACGAGACCGCGGCAACCATCCGCGAAACGCTCGAAAAGAGCGGCAATCTCGCCGACCCGCATACGGCCACCGCCTTGACGGTGGCGCGCGACCGGGCCGCCGGGAAGGAGACGATGGTGGTCCTGGCCACCGCCCATCCGGCCAAGTTCCCGCAGGCCGTCAAGGATGCCTGCGGCTTGACGCCGGCCTTGCCGGACTGGTTGGAAGGGCTCATGGAAAAGAAGGAAGACTACACGATCCTTCCATCGGACCTGAAAATGGTGGAAGATCACGTGAGACGCCATTCGCGGGCAGGAGTCTAGGGAGCGTAATTGTATGAATGTTGAGGTAAGCCGTCTGTCGAACGGCTTGACGGTGGCGACCGAAACCCTTCCCAACCTTGAATCGGTCGCAATGGGTATCTGGGTCAAGTCGGGTTCGCGTCACGAGAGGGAGGACGAGCACGGCATCGCCCACCTCCTCGAGCACATGGCGTTCAAGGGAACCGGCAAGCGCAGCGCGCTCCAGATCGCGACGGATATCGAGGATGTCGGGGGCGAGATCAACGCCGCCACGAGCGTCGAGACGACCGCTTTTTTCGCGCGCGTCTTGCGCGACGATCTGCCCCTGGCGATCGACATCCTCACTGACATCCTGACAGATTCCCGGTTCGATCCGCTCGAATTGGAGCGCGAACAGCATGTGATCCTGCAGGAGATCGGAGCCGCCCAGGACACGCCGGACGACTGCGTCTTCGACCGTTTCACCGAAACCGCCTTCCGGCATCAGGCCATCGGCCGCTCGATCCTGGGCACGCCGGAAACGGTCGAGTCCTTCTCCTCGCCGCAACTGCACAGTTTTTTGAAGCGCCAGTACGGCGCCGAGCGCATGGTGGTGGTGGCCGCCGGCGGCGTCGACCACGAAAGCTTCGTGCGCCAGGTCGAGGAGCGCCTGGGTTCCTTTCGCGAAAAGGCCGAGGCCGTGGTGCCGCAATATGCCCACTATGTCGGCGGCGACTACCGCGAGCACCGCGACCTCATGGACGCGCAGATCATCCTCGGCTTCGAGGGCCGGGCCTACCACGTGCGTGATTTCTACGCCTCGCAGGTGCTTTCGATGATCCTGGGTGGCGGCATGTCCTCGCGGCTGTTCCAGGAGGTTCGTGAGCGGCGTGGGCTGTGTTACGCCGTCTACGCCTTTCACTGGGGGTTTTCCGACACGGGCATCTTCGGTGTGCATGCGGCGACCGGCAAGGGTGACATTGAAGAACTGATACCGGTGATCCTGAAAGAATTGCAGATGGCGGGCGAGCGCATCGACCAGGCGGAGCTCGATCGCGCGCGGGCGCAGTACCGCGCCGGCCTGATGATGTCGCGGGAAAGCCCGGCCAGCCGCGCCTCGCAGATTGCACGGCAACTCCTGCTCTATGGACGGCCGATCGGCACCGACGAGTTGATGGACCGTCTCGCCGGCCTGACCGTGGACAGGCTGGCGGACCTTTCAGGGCGTCTCTTCACCTCCAGGCCGACGATCACCGCCATCGGTCCGGTGGGCGCGCTGGCATCGTTCGAGACGATCCACGACCGGCTCGTCACGCCGCATAGCCTCCCGCACAAGCTTGCGGTTTAGAGACCGGCAGGAACTTGAGATGGAATCTGCCTTGGGCGAGGAAGGTCGGACAACGGACCGGATGACGAAAGTGTGCCGTCGGTATCGAGAATATGGTCGAGCTTTTCGACGGGCCAGGCCGAGCTTGCCCACCGACGCCTTCGGCCGAGGCGGCCACGATCGGTCCTGCGCAGGCCCATCCATGGTCCCCGACAGCCTCTAGGCTACAATGACATGTTCAACACGCCTTTCTTCGGCCGCGACCTGCCGACGCTTACGGGAAAGGCTGTCTTTTTGCGCATGCCTCTTTGGCAGGACTATGCGGAATGGGCGCAACTGCGCGGAGAAAGCCGCACTTTTCTGGAACCCTGGGAGCCACAGTGGGCGCCGGACGAGCTTTCGAGGCGCGCCTTCCGTCAACGCCTGAAGCGCTATCGCGAGGAATTCGATCGCGGCACCGGCATCTCCTTCTTTCTCTTCGAGAAGAGCGGAGGCAGGTTGGCCGGCGGGCTGTCGGTCAGCAATATCCGCCACGGCGTAGCCCAATCGGGCCATCTCGGATACTGGATGGGCGAGCGCTTCGCCGGGCACGGCCTGATGCTGGATGCGCTCGAACGCGTTATCCCGTTCACATTCGAGACGCTGAGGTTGCACCGCCTCGAAGCCGCCTGTATTCCCGATAACAAACGCTCGATAAGATTGCTTGAAAAAGCCGGATTTCAGCGCGAAGGACTTTTGCGATCCTACCTTCGAATCAACGGCTCATGGCAGGATCACTATCTCTACGCGCTCGTAGCGGGGGACGATCGGGCGAAGTATAAGCGAGGCTGATTTCTTGTTGCGTTCGTCACCAGCCGCACATTGGGTTCTTGTCCTGTTCGCGGCACTGTTTGCGGCTGTTCTCTCGGCACCGGCCTCGGCGATCGAACCGATCAAGATATCGCGTGACGATGTGGCGCTGGATCTGTCCCGTGCGGTGGAGATCTACCGGGACCAGGGTGCGAATTTCCAGGTCTCGACGGCGCCGGGGGCGGACGGCATCGTGCGCCGCATCGAGGTGGAAGCCCAGGACGATCGCCCAACCGGCGACTGGGCCGTCTTCGCGCTGGCCAACACCACCGACGAGCAGCTCGACCGCTTGATCGTCGCGCCGCATTTTCGCCTCGTCGGTTCCGGCCTCATCTGGCCCGATCTGGGTTCGCAACGCATCGCCGCCATTACCCCCAGCGAGGGCTTCGCGCTCGACCGGCAAGAAAGCAACGATGGCGACGAGTTCCTGGTCACACTCAATCCCGGAACCGTGATCACGTTCGTCGCGGAGCTTTCCTCGCGCAACCTTCCTCAAGTCTATCTCTGGGACCCGGAAGCCTACAAGGAGACCGTCAACTCCTACACCCTCTACCGCGGTATCGTGATCGGGATCGCGGGGCTGCTGGCGCTCTTCCTCACCATCCTTTTCGTGGTCAAGGGAACCTCCATGTTCCCGGCCACCGCGGCACTCGCCTGGGCAATCCTGGCCTATATCGCCATCGATTTCGGGTTTCTGACCCGCATTATCGACATTTCCAGCGGCAGCGAGCAGCTCTGGCGTGCCGGCACCGAGATCGCGTTGGCGGCGAGCTTCGTCATCTTCCTCTTTGCCTATCTGAACCTCAACCGCTGGCACGAGCACTTCAGCTACGGGGTGCTGGCATGGATCACCGGCCTTACGATCCTGCTGGGCGTCGCCTGGATCGATCCCGCGATGGCGGCCGGCATCGCGCGGCTGTCGTTCGCCGCCACGGCGGTGGTGGGCATGGGGCTGATCGTCTATCTGGGCATGCAAGGCTATGACCGCGCGATCATGCTGGTGCCGAGCTGGTTGATGGTGCTGGTGTGGGTGGTCGGCGCCTGGATGGCGGTGACCGGAACGCTCAACAACGACATCGTCGAACCGGCGATCGGCGGCGGTCTCATTCTGATCGTCCTGCTGATCGGCTTTACCGTCATGCAGCATGCCTTTTCCGGCAGCAGTCCCTTCCAAGGCCTGTTCAGCGACATGGAGCGACAGGCGCTCGCCGTTGCCGGCTCCGGAGATATCGTGTGGGACTGGGACGTGCTGCGCGACAAGGTGGTGACAAAGCCGGATGCGAGCCGTCAGCTCGGGCTGCCCGCGGGCAGCCTGCATGGACCGGCGCGGAGCTGGCTGCCACTGCTTCACGCCGACGACCGCGACACGTTCCGCACCACGCTCGACGTGGTCCTGGAGCATCGGCGTGGACGCATCGCCCAAAACTTTCGGCTGCGCGGAGCAGACGGGCACTACCACTGGTTCATGCTGCGCGCGCGCCCTGTGGTCGGCTCCGACGGGGAAGTGATCCGCTGCGTCGGCACCATGGTGGATGTCACCGAACAGAAGAAGGCGGAAGAACGGCTGCTGCACGATGCGGTGCACGACAACCTGACCGGCCTGCCCAATCGCGAGCTCTTCCTCAACCGGCTCGACGCGACCATCGCCATGGCCAGCAACGAGCGCAATATCCGCCCGACCGTGCTCGTCATCGATATCGATCGCTTCAAGCAGGTGAACGACGAACTTGGTATTTCCGCCGGAGACACGATCCTGCTGACCATCGCACGGCGGCTGCACCGGGTGATGAAACCCGGTGATGCCTTGTCGCGCGTGGCCGGCGATCAGTTCGCGATGATGCTTTTGTCCGAGCAGGAGCCGGCACGGATCGCCTCCACGGCCGACGCGGTTCGCCAGGCCGTGCGCACTCCGGTCACCTTCGCCAAGCGTGAGATCGTGCTTACCCCCTCGATCGGGCTTGTCTCCTGGACCTCTGCCCAGAGTTCAGCCGAGGAGATGCTGAAGGACGCGGAACTGGCGATGTACCAGGCCAAGCGCTTCGGCGGCGACCGCATCGAACCCTTCCGACCGGGCTTCCGGTCCATCGGCACGGACCGCCTGCAAACGGAGTCGGACCTGCGGCGCGCCGTCGAGCGCAAGGAGATCAAGCTCGTCTATCAGCCCATCATAAGGCTGGAAGACGGCACCATTGCCGGGTTCGAGGCACTTCTGCGCTGGGAGCATCCGCGCCGCGGGACGATTCCGCCCTCCGACTTCATTCCCATTGCCGAAAGCTCGGGGCTCATCGTTCAGCTCGGACATCACGCCATGCAGCAGAGCGCGGACGATCTCTACCACTGGCAGAAGGAGCTCGGCGACATGCCGCTCTTCGTTTCCGTCAACCTGTCGAGCCGGCAGCTCATCCGCCGCGACCTGGTGGGCGACGTGCGCTCGGTGATCGCACGTGCCAACATCAAGCCGCGCTGCTTCCGGCTCGAGCTGACGGAATCCCTCATCATGGACAATCCCGAGCAGTCCGCCCACGTGCTTGCCAAGCTCAGGCAGCTCGGCATCGGCCTGTCGCTCGACGATTTCGGCACTGGCTATTCCTCACTCGCCTATCTGACGCGCTTCCCCTTCGACACCATTAAGATCGACAGGAGCTTTCTCGTCGACCCGAGCACGAAAGGCACCGTTCTGCTCAAATCCATGGTGACCATGGCACATGAACTGGGCCTGTCCGTCGTCGCCGAGGGCGTGAGCAGCGAAGACGATGCGGAAGAGCTGCGCCTCATGGGCTGCGAATATGCGCAAAGCTTCCATTTCGGCGAGCCGGCCGATGCGGAGGCAAGCTTGAGGCTGTTGACGGAACAGAACCCGTTGAAACCTGTCGCAAGCTGAAACGCCGCTGATGCACGGGCGAGGAAAACGCGCCCGTTCTTGTTTGCTGGCGAGTCGAAGACAGCACCCCTCAGGCGTGGCCGGCGGAATGGCTGAGATGGGTCAGATCGACGCCCATGGAGGCGAGGATGCGGTCATAGATGCTCTCGACCTCGCCGTCGAACAAAAGATCCGGCGTGGCTGGACAGGATAGCCAGCCGTTCTCGGCGATCTCCGTTTCCAGTTGGCCGGCGCCCCAGCCGGAATAACCGAGCGCCATCAGCGCCTGGCGTGGGCCTCGTCCGTTGGAAATGGCGCGCAGGATGTCCATGGTCGCCGTCAGGCACACCTCGTCGGAGACAGGCATGGAGGAGTCAACCACGTAGTCGCCGCTGTGCAGGACGAAACCCCGGCTGCGATCCACGGGGCCTCCGCTACGCACGGCCATATTGCGGGCGTGGGCGGGAAGACGGATCGACTGGCTGCGATCGAGAATGCCAAGCTCCACCAGCACGTCGGTAAAGCCCAACTGCTGTGTGCGATTGATGATGAGGCCCATGGCGCCTTCATCGCTATGGGCGCACAAATAGATGACGGAGCGCGAAAACCGCTCGTCACGCATGCCCGGCATGGCGATCAGGAAATGGTTTTGCAGGGTGCCCGACGGGCTTGCCCTATTGGCGCCGATGTCCCGTTCCATAGAGCAAAGCCTAACCCCTTTTGGCGACGCTTGAAAGACATCAGATCACTCCGCTCCCTATCTCCCTCACGGGAAAATGATGGATGCTTGCGTGCGGCGCGCGTTGCGAGAACGATTGCGAAGGACCACTGTATTTTCCATGTTGCGCCTCCCTTTCATCCTGGCGGTACTCGCCCTCTCCTCAATGCCGGCATCTGCAGCCTCCACTTCCTGGTTCAAGAGCGAGGGAGGCGCGGTGCGTCTCGTCACCTCCGGCCTTTCCGACACGCAAGGCCGCCTGCGCGGCGCGCTCGAAATCAGGCTGAAACCGGAGTGGAAAACCTATTGGCGGAACCCGGGCGCATCCGGCATCCCGCCGCAGATCGACCTGCGGCAGTCACCGGAGATCGTCGGTGTGGAAATCCTCTATCCCGCACCGGAACGCGTCGAGGACGACTACGCGATATGGGCGGGTTATAAGAAGAGCGTGGCGCTGCCGGTTGTCTTCTCTCTCAGTGGATCGGAAAGCGCCGGCATCATCGAAGGCAGCCTGTTCCTGGGCATATGCGAAACAATCTGCATCCCTTTTCAAGCCGAGTTCTCTTTCGACGCGGGCGCCAACCCGTTTGACCCGGCCGACGCCGCCACGGTCGATGCCGCCTTTGCCTCCCTTCCGGACGAGGCGCATGCGGGCTTTTCGGTGACAAACGTCTCGCGCCGGAAGGGCAGCATCGAGTTCGATACCGTGTTGCCGTCGGGAACGGGGAAGCCGGCGCTCTTTATCGTCGCGCCGGAGGGTGCACAGATCACCATGCCCGAACTCAAGGCTCACGAGGAGGGCCGAGCGACCTTCTCCGCCAAGGTCCTTGCCGGGGCCGGCGCGGCGCTCGACTACACCCTGGTTTTCGGGGAAGACGCCGTCAGCGGCACACTCACCCTGCCATAGAGTCCGGCGGCCATTGTCATGGTGCCTGGCCTTCCTACATCCTTTGCATTAGGTTTCGGCTTTCCCGCGTTTGCCTTCCGGTGGAACAAAACCTCCCCGCTCACATTCGACCATCCCAGGAGATGAAGCATGACGATTTCCATCGGTGACCGCCTGCCCGACGTACAAATCAAGAAGGCTTCGCCCGAAGGCGCGGAGGATATCGGCGCGCGCGAATTCTTTGCCGGCCGGAACGTGGTGCTCGTCGGCGTGCCGGGTGCCTTCACCCCCACCTGCAGCAACAACCATGTTCCCGGATTCGTCGAAAACTATGATGCGATCCTCGGCCGCGGGGTCGACGCGATCGCCGTCCTGGCGGTCAACGACCACCACGTGATGCGAGCCTGGGCGCGCTTCATGGGCGCCGAGGACAAGCTGATGTTCCTGGCCGACGGCAATGGTGCCTTTACCCGTGCGCTCGGCCTGGAGACCGATCTTTCCGTGCGCGGGCTCGGTAACCGCTGCAAGCGTTTCTCAATGATTGTCGAGGACGGTGTGGTCAAACACCTCAATATCGAGGAAAAGACCGGTCAGGCGGTCACGAGTGGTGCAGCGCGCATCCTCGAGCAGCTTTAACCCGTGCGCCTCTTGAAGGGTGCCATACCGGTGCGTGCCAGCGCGTCTGCGCGTTCGTTCTCGGGATGGCCGGCATGCCCGCGCACCCAGTGCCAGTGCACCTTGTGGCGGCGGCGCGCCTCGTCCAGCGCCTGCCAAAGTTCGGCGTTCTTGACCGGCTTTTTCGCCGCCGTCTTCCAGCCGTTTCTCTTCCAGCCTTCGATCCAGCCGGAAATACCGTCGCGGACATAATTGCTGTCGGTGTAGAGGTCGACCTCGCAGGGCGCCTTGAGCGCATTCAGCGCTTCCGTCGCCGCTTTCAGCTCCATGCGGTTGTTGGTGGTCTCCGCCTCCCCGCCGGACAACTCCTTCTCCACGCCGTTGTAGCGCAGGACCGCCCCCCAGCCGCCGGGGCCGGGGTTGCCGGAACAGGCGCCATCGGTGAAGATTTCCACCCTTTTCACCGAATGTCCGCCCCGTATTCGGTGGGCGAGGCAATCTGCCGGTGAAAGCGCAAGCGCCGCACGAATTCCATGGGATCGCGCTTCTCCACAAGTAGCCCGTCGGGAATGGTCAGCCAGTCGTGGAGACGTGTCAAAAGGAAGCGCAGGGCTGCGCCGCGGGCGAGCAACGGCAACGCCTCGGCCTCGCCCGGCTCAAGCGGCCGCACGCTCTGATAGCCCGCAAGCAGGGCGGCCCCTTTGGTGAGGTTGAAGGAAAGGTCCTTTTCGAAGCACCAGGCGTTCAGACAGACAGCGATGTCGTAGGCCAGCAGGTCGTTGCAGGCGAAATAGAAGTCGATGAGACCGGAAAGCTCACCACCCAGGAAGAAGACGTTGTCGGGGAAGAGATCGGCGTGGATGATGCCTTCCGGCAAGTCCGTCGGCCAGTGTCGGGTGATGTCGGTGAAATCCTTTTCCACCTCGCGCGCGATGCCGGGTTCCACCTCGTCGGCGCGCGGCTTGGAGGGCTCCCACAGGGGCGCCCACCCGTCCGGAGCAAGCGCGTTCTTCCGCGTCAGCGGGAAATCCGCCGCGGCCCTGTGGAGACCCGCCAGCGCCTTGCCCACCTCGTTGCAGTGAGCGGGGGTGGGCCGGCGCATCCACATGCCTTCCAGAAAGGTGATGAGTGCCGCGGGACGGCCGGCCAGCGTCCCGACCAGTGCCCCGTCGCGCCGGTGCACGGGCAGCGGGCAGGAAACGCCGCGCTGCGCCAGATGCTCCATGAGGCCCAGGAAGAACGGCAGATCCGCCGCATCCACCCGGCGCTCGTACAGAGTGAGGATGAAAGCGCCCTCGGAGGTGTGCAGGAGATAGTTCGAGTTCTCCGTTCCCTCGGCGATACCCTTATAGGAAAGCAGATCGCCGACCTGATAGTGGCGGAGGAAGGCTCCCAGCTCTTCTTCGGAAATGTCGGTGTAGACGGCCATCGGGGGAGGTTATCCGCCTTTCAGTTGAATTCGGACAGGACAGAGGAGGCGCGGAAGGACACCGGCATATCCGATCTTGCTGATTCCACCGAGATAGCCCGCTAGCCCATGCCGTTGACGAAGGCCATGTCGGCGCGGGTCAACTCGACGTCGCGCAAGGCACGCATGACGGGGAAATTCTCATTCTCCTCGGCGGCGATGGCGAGATCGACGGTCATGTCATAGCGCTCGGCGAAAGCATCGATGATCTCGTCGACGATGATCTCCGGGGCGGAGGCCCCCGCCGACAGCCCGACCACGGAAATCGAACCGATCTCCGGCCAGGGGATGTCGGAGACGCGCTGCACCAGAAGCGCCCGACGCGCCCCTGCCCTTTCGGCCACTTCCACCAGGCGCCGGGAATTGGAGGAGTTCGGCGCGCCGACGATGAGGAAGAGATCGGCTCCGGGCGCCGCCTCCTTCACCGCCTGCTGGCGGTTGGTGGTGGCATAGCAGATGGATTCGGACGCCGGCGCCTGCAAGGCGGGAAACCGCGCCTGCAGGACGTCGAGGATGCCGGCGGTGTCGTCCACCGAAAGCGTGGTCTGGGTGACATAGCCGAGGCCCCGGCCTTCAGGCGGCGCGAAGCGCTTCGCATCCTCCTCGGTTTCCACGAGCGAGACCGTCCCCTCCGGCAGTTGGCCCATCGTGCCGATCACCTCCGGATGCCCCGCATGACCGACGAGGAGCACGTGCCGATCGTGCCTGAGATGCCTGAGCGCCTGCTTGTGCACCTTGGAGACGAGGGGGCACGTGGCGTCGAGATAGAAGAGATTGCGCCGTTCCGCATCGGCGGGCACGGATTTCGGCACGCCGTGAGCGGAGAAGACGACCGGGCAGTCGCGATGCGTATCGGGAATCTCGTCGAGTTCCTCGATGAAGACGGCGCCGCGCTCCTCCAGGCCCTCGACCACATAGCGGTTGTGCACGATCTCGTGGCGGACATAGACGGGGGCGCCATACTTCTTCAGCGCCAGGACGACGATCTGGATCGCCCGGTCGACACCGGCGCAAAAGCCGCGCGGGCCGCACAGCCGGAGGGTCAGCTTCCGCTTCACAGCCGTTTCCAAACCAAATTCTCCTGTTTGCGCGGAAAGTGGGTGCGCCCGGCACCCGTTGTCAAGCCTCATCGTCCCGCCGACCGCGCGCGAACCAGTAGACCAGAACGCACACGAGCGCAAAGGCGAGACCGTACCAGGTAACGGCGTATTGCAGATGATTGTTGGGCAGGTCGATGCGCGTTACGCCGCCGACGGGAAGCCCGCCGGGGTTGGGACTGTCATTGGCGTCCACGTAGAAGGGATAGACCTCGGTTTCGGCGAGCCCCGCGGAGCTCGCCATGGCGTCGAGATCCTTCCAGTAGAAAATGTTCTTTGCCGGATCGTTATCGGGAACGATGAAGGAAGGCTTCTCCTGCGGGGCCGTGCGGGCAAGACCGCCGAGCTCGATCTGCCCCGCCCTCTGCCCTTCCGGACGGGTGGCGGGATCCTTGCGGTCATAGGGCACGAAACCGCGATTGACGAAGATGTAGCGCCCGTCAGTGAGCCGCAGCGGAGTATGCACGAAGAAACCGGATTGCCCGTGCCAGGTCGCCAGATAGTGCCGCTCGGCGTCGTGTCGGAAGGAGCCGGCCAGCCGGACCGGGCGGTAGTCTATGTCCGCGCCTTGACTATAAAGTCGGGTGACCTCCTCGAGCGGCACCGGCTCCTGGGCGATGCGCTCCTCGATGCGCGCAATCAGAGCCTCCTTCCACTGCAGGCGTTTCACTTGCCAGGTGCCGAGCACCAGAAGAAGGACAAGCACCGGTATGCTGAAGACGAGCAGCAGAAGATTTCCGCGCCGGCGGCTATGATGCATCGTCATTGTCGTCATCGCGACCGGTCCAGGCGTCCCTCGGCGGCCTTGTTGCGGTATTGAAGGGCGATCAAGAGGCCCTTTATCAACCTCAGCGCGCCCAACGAAAGGACCAGTGTGAGCGGCACCCACAGCAGAAAGTGCAGCCACAGCGGCGCGTTCGTGTTCACTTCCATCCAGAGCGCCAGCCCGACGACCACGAAGCCGATGATGAGAATCACGAAAACGGCCGGTCCGTCGCCCGCATCGGCGAAGCCATAGTCGAGGTCGCAACTGGCGCAGCGCCGGCCCACCGTCAGAAAGCCGGAGAAGAGCTTCCCCTCACCGCAACGCGGGCAGCGGCCGGCGAGCCCGGCACGGACCGGATCGACCGGCGGCCAGAAGGCCTCATCCTTTTTCATTGCCGTGCATCACCTCTCGAAAAACGACGGGGGCAGCCGCTTTTGCGGCCGCCCCCCTTCATGCTTTTCGCGTCGCGTCTCAATGGGCGATCGTCGCGCCGGCGGATGCCCACACATAGATGAAGGTGAACAGGAAGAGCCACACCACGTCGACGAAGTGCCAATACCACGCCGCCGCCTCGAAGCCGAAATGCTGCTGCGGCGTGAAATGGCCGGCAAGCGCCCTGAACAGGCACACCGCCAGGAAGATCGTCCCGATGATGACGTGGAAGCCGTGAAAGCCCGTGGACATGAAGAAGGTGGCGCCGTAGATCGAATCGCGGAAGGCGAACGGCGCGTGCATGTACTCATAGGCCTGCACGAAGGAGAACAGGACCCCGAGCACCACCGTCAGCGTCAGGCCGGTGATCAGTCCCTTGCGGTCGTCCTCGAGCAGCGCGTGGTGGGCCCACGTCACCGTCGTGCCGGACAGAAGCAGGATAATCGTGTTGTACAGCGGCAGATGGAAGGGATCGAGCACCTCGATGCCCTCGGGCGGCCAGACGCCGCCGGTGAACTCGGCACGGCTGACCTGGGCCGCCTCGCCGGGATAGAGGCTGGCGTCGAAGAAGGCCCAGAACCACGCGACGAAGAACATCAGCTCCGACGCGATGAACATGATCATCCCGTAACGCAGATGCAGTGAGACGACCCGTGTGTGATGACCCTCCTGCCCTTCGCGGATGGTGTCTCCCCACCAGGCGAACATGGTGTAGAGCACGATCAGGAGACCGACCAGGAATATCCAGAAGTTCGCCGCCGCCAGATCGACCCCGAACAGCGGGAAGGAGGCGCCTTGCGCCGCCTTCATCCAGGCGATGGCACCGAAAGCCATGACCAGCGCGCCGACCGAACCGAGAAACGGCCACGGGCTCGGATCGATGATGTGATAATCGTGATGCTTTGCGTGGGCGCCAGCCATGTCTCTCAACCCCCGATCTTCTGTTTCTTTGCTGCGGCGGGCTGCGGCGCTTCGGCCGATTCCTGTTGCAGCGGATAAAAGGTGTAGGAAAGCGTGATGGTTTTCAGGTTCTTCAGTTCAGGCACGTTCACGATCTCCGGGTCGATGAAGAACTGCACCGGCATGTCGTAGGATTGGCCGGGCTGCAGTTCCTGTTCGGTGAAGCAGAAACATTCCACCTTGTTGAAATAGGCTCCGGCCAGGGCTGGCGCGACATTGAAGGTCGCAGTACCCGCGGTCGGCCTCGAGGAAAGGTTCGTGGCTTCGTAGGAAATCTCGGTCGTCTCGCCGATCCGCAACTCGACCTGGCGCTGTTTCGGCTTGAAATCCCAAGGCAGTTCGGCACTGGTGTTCGCGTCGAAGCGGACCACGATGGTGCGGTCCAGGATCGTATCGGAATACTGTTCCACGCGCTGCGTCGTGCCGCCGTAACCGGTCACCTGACAGAAGATCCGGTAGAGCGGCACGGCCGCGTAGGACATCCCGACCATGCCGGCAAACACGGCCACGCAGAGGATGGCAACGTTGCGGTTGCGGCGATTGCGGGCGGCAAGGGAACTGCTCGTGCTCATCGCGCTCTCACATTGACCGGTTGAACAAGGCGGGCCCCAGCTTCATGATGCTGCCCAGATAGAGGAGGATAACGAAAGCCGCCAGCGCCAGCGCAATCGCGATGTTGCGGTTGCGCCGTGCCCGCAGTTGCGCCTGGGTTGGCGTGACGCGGTCTTCACGATTGTCGCGTTCGTTGCGCCCATCGTCCGGCATCCATCAGGCTCCCAACCGCGAAGCCAGCCCATCGACCAGCAACGCGGCGAAGATGGCGAAAAGATAAACCAGCGAAAAACCGAACAACGCCTTTGCCGGACGCATGGCACGGTCGCCGTCCTCCAGCCGCAAAACGCGCCAGGCGTACCAGACGAAGGCGCCGCCGAGCGCCGCTGCCAGGACGCCGTAGGCAAGGCTCGCAAACCCAAGGGCCGCGGGCAGGACGCCGCTCACGGCGACCGCCAGGGAATAGGCGAAGATCTGCCTCTTGGTATGCCTTTCGCCAGCGACGTTCGGCATCATCGGGATACCGGCGCGCGCATAGTCCCCGGACTTGAAGAGCGCCAGCGCCCAGAAATGGGGCGGCGTCCACAGGAAGATGATCAGGAACAGGACGAGGCTCTCCACCGTCACCGTGCCGGCGACGGCCGCCCAGCCGATCATCGGCGGCAAGGCGCCCGCCGCACCCCCGATGACGATGTTCTGCGGCGTCGAGCGCTTCAGCCACATCGTGTAGACGACGACATAGAAGAAGATCGTGAAGGCCAGCAGGCTGGCGGCCAGCCAGTTCGCCATGAGCCCGAGTGTCATGACCGACAGGACAGCGAGCACGAGGCCGAAACCGAGCGCCTCCCCCGGGGCGACCCGGCCCCTCGGCACGGGGCGGTTCGCCGTGCGCGCCATCACCCGGTCGATATCGGCGTCGTACCACATGTTGAGCGCGCCCGACGCCCCCGCGCCGACGGCGATCGCCAGCATGGCGATGACTGCCAGAAACGGATGCGGCGATGCCGGCGCCAGGAGCATGCCGACAAAGGCGGTGAAGACGACCAGCGACATGACGCGCGGCTTCAAAAGCGCGATGAAGTCGCCCGCCGTCGCCTCGGAGAGAGGGCCGGGCCTTTCATCGATATGCTCTCGTTCAACCAGCGCCATGACGTCACGTTCTGCTTTGAGCTAGCGCGGCCGGCACAACCGTCCAGACCGCGCCGCGCTCTGTTCTACCGGATCCGCGGCAGTTCTTCCCATTGGTGGAAGGGCGGCGGCGAGGAAAGCTGCCATTCCAGCGTCGTTGCACCCTCGCCCCAGGGATTGGCGCCTGCCACCCGCTTCTTCGCGAAGGCTTCCGCCACGCCGTAGAGGAAGACCAGCACGCCGATGGCCGCCAGATAGGAGCCGTAGGAGGACACCATGTTCCAGCCGGCAAAGGCATCCGGGTAATCGATGTAGCGCCGCGGCATGCCCGCAAGGCCGAGGAAGTGCTGCGGGAAGAAAATCAGGTTCACGCCGATGAAAGTGATCCAGAAGTGCAGCCGGGCCACGAAGGAGTTGTACATGTAGCCCGTCATCTTCGGGAACCAGTAATACCAGGCGGCGAAGATGGCGAAGACCGCGCCCATCGACAGAACGTAATGGAAGTGGGCCACCACGTAATAGGTGTCGTGCATCGCCCGGTCGAGGCCGGCATTGGCCAACTGCACGCCCGTCACGCCGCCGACGGTGAACAGGAAGATGAAGGCGATCGCCCACAGCATCGGCACGCGGAAGGAGATCGACCCGCCCCACATGGTGGCGATCCAGGAGAAGATCTTCACACCCGTCGGCACGGCGATCACCATGGTGGCGAAGACGAAGTAGCGCTGCGTGTCGAGGGACAGGCCGGTCGTGTACATATGGTGCGCCCAGACCACGAAGCCGATCACGCCGATGGCAACCATCGCGTAGGCCATGCCGAGATAGCCGAAGATGGGCTTGCGCGAGAAGGTCGACACGATGTGGCTGACGATGCCGAAACCGGGCAGGATGAGGATGTAGACCTCGGGGTGCCCGAAGAACCAGAAGAGATGCTGGTAGAGGATCGGGTCACCGCCGCCATCCGGCGCGAAAAAGGTGGTGCCGAAGTTGCGGTCGGTCAAAAGCATGGTGATGCCGCCGGCCAGCACCGGCAGGGACAGAAGCAGCAGGAACGCCGTGATCAGAACGGACCAGGCGAACAGCGGCATCTTGTGCAGCGTCATGCCCGGCGCGCGCATGTTGAAGATGGTGGTGATGAAATTGATGGCGCCGAGGATCGACGAGGCGCCAGCGATGTGCAGTGCCAGAATGCCCATATCGACTGCGGGACCGGGCTGGCCGGCGGTCGACAGCGGCGGATAGAGCGTCCAGCCCGTTCCGGCGCCGTAGCTGCCTGCAGCACCCGGCACGAACATGGTGAGCAGCATCAGGATGAAGGCCGGCGGCAGAAGCCAGAAGGAAATGTTGTTCATGCGCGGGAAGGCCATGTCCGGCGCGCCGATCATGATCGGCACCATCCAGTTGGCGAAGCCGCCGATGAGCGCCGGCATGACCATGAAGAAGATCATGATGAGGCCGTGGGCGGTGGTGAAGACGTTGTACATCTCCTTGCCGGCGTCGATCGCCGCCGCGCCCTCGAAGCCGTAGACCATCGAGGCCAGGCCGTGAAAGATCTGGATGCCCGGCTCCGCCAGTTCCCAGCGCATCATCACCGAAAGGAAGCCGCCGATGACGCCGGCGATAATGGCGAAGATGAGGTAGAGCGTGCCGATGTCCTTGTGGTTGGTGGAATACACCCAGCGCACCCAGCCCTTCGGCTTATGGTCGTCGTGATCGTTGTAAGTTGCAGCGCTCGCCATTTCCTACCGCTCCAATTTTTCCCTGGGTCGCACGGGCCTATTCGGCGGCGGATGCGACCGTCTCTTCGCTTCCGCCATTTTCCAGCGCCGCCAACAAGGCGCGATTGGCGCCTTCGAGGTCGTCCTGCGCCGCTGCGTACCAAGTCTGGAACCGGTCCTTTGAGACGACGCGGATGGCGATCGGCATGAAGGCGTGATCCTTGCCACAGAGCTCCGAGCACTGGCCGTAATAAAGGCCCTCGCGCTCCGCCTTGAACCAGGTCTCGTTGATGCGGCCCGGCACGGCATCGACCTTGATGCCGAAGGGCGGCATGGCGAAGGCATGGATGACGTCGCTGGCCGTGACCAGAACGCGCACCGTCGTGTCGACCGGCACGACGACTTCATTGTCGACGGCCAGAAGGCGCGGATACTGCTCGAGATTCTCCTTGCCGGCAGCGGCGCGATCGCCCTCCTGAAGCAGGAGCGAGGTAAAGGACAGCGGGTTCTCCTCGGCCTGGTACTCGAAGTCCCAGTACCATTGCACGCCCGTCGCCTTGATCGTCATGGCCGGCTCTTCGTCCGGCGTGTACTGGGACGTTAGAAGCTGGAAGGACGGCACGGCCAGGAAAAGCAGCACGATCACCGGGCCGACGGTCCACAGAACCTCGATCAGGGTGTTGTGGCTGGTGCGCGAGGGCACCGGGTTGGCGCTCGCCCGGTAGCGATAGATGCACCACGCCAGAAGCGCCATCACGAGAAGCGTGATCGGCGTGATGAACCACAGCGTGTACTGCTCGAACCAGATGATCTCTTCCATGATGGGCGTCGCCGCTGCCTGGAAGCGCGCCTGCCACGGCTCGGGCGTGGCATAGGCCCCGGTGGCAGAAAGCGACAGCGCGAAAAGCCCAAGGCTCGCTACAAACTTCTTCATCACCCTCGTCATCTCCCGATCAATGCCCTGCCGGCGCGACCCCACAATACGCCAAAGGATGCTGCTTGGCGGCAAGCGGCATTGACGCTTGGCTTCGATACAGGCGCGTTCAAACCATACTCTCATCGGAACCGCAAGAAAGGCGTGGAACCTGGCATGCGGCATTTTTTCTCTTCATAGCGCTTCCTCCGCATTTTGCACGCACGCCTTCGCAATTATGACCAATTCCGCTACGAAGCTCGAGGAAGCGGAAGCAACGCCCCTCGCCGCAGCCTGCGAGAGCGTTGTTTCTTTTCCAATCCATGCGCGGCAGGATAGATTGCCGTGATTCGCCGGTAGAGAGAGGTTCGTCATGCCGTTGTTCGCACGTGTGGTGGCTACAGGCGCCCTGGTTCTGGCGGCAGCCTGGCCCGCTGCCGCACAGCAGCAGCCACCAAACGGGAACGTAAGCTCCACCCACGGCGCCTGGTCGATCGTCTGCGACACGCCGGCCGGCGCTTCGAGCGAACAGTGTGCCATGATGCAGAACGTCGTGGCGGAGGACCGGCCCGAGGTCGGACTGTCCGTGGTCGTGCTGCGCACGGCCGACGACCAGGCCGAGATCCTGCGCGTCCTGGCGCCGCTCGGCGTTCTCCTGCCCAACGGGCTCGGCCTTCACGTGGACGGCGAGGATATCGGCCGTGCCTATTTCGTCCGCTGTTTCCAGGACGGGTGCTATGCCGAGGTCATCCTCGAAGGCCCGCTTCTGGAGACGCTGATGAACGGTGATTCGGCGACCTTCATCGTTTTCCAGACACCCGAGGAAGGCATCGGAATTCCCGTGGATCTCGACGGATTCGCCGAGGGCTTCGACGCCTTGCCGTAGGATCTCGCGGACTGCGGTACGGCGCGGCCTCTGGATCGTTCCCACTTGTGCCCTTAAATGGGTGGGGAAAAGCACAGGATACCGCCATGCCCCGCTCGCTCATCGATTCCTTCGACTGTTCCGCCGACAAGCTCAGAACCCTTGTTTCCGACACGGTTTCCAGCGCCGACGACGGCGAGCTCTATCTGGAATACCGGGAAGGCGAAGCGCTCGCCTTCGACAATGGGCGGCTGAAGACAGCGAGTTTCAACACCGACCAGGGGTTCGGTCTGCGCGCGGTGGCCGGAGAGGCGACGGGCTACGCCCATTCGAGCGAGTTGTCCGAGGCCGCGCTGAAGCGGGCGGGCGAGGCCGTTTCCGCCGTCAAGCACGGCTATTCCGGCCGGCTTGCAGCGCCGCCGGCGGGCACGAATCAGCGTCTCTACGGCGAGGAGAACCCGATCGCCGCGCCCGGGTTCGAGGAGAAGGCGAAGCTTCTGCAGGAGATCGATTCCTGGCTGCGGGCGAAGGATCAGCGCGTGCGGCAGGTGACAGCCTCCCTTGCGGCGTCCTGGCAGCAGGTGGAGATCCTGCGCGCCGACGGGCAGCTTGCGCGCGACGTCCGGCCGCTCGTGCGCGTGAACATCTCCGTTGTAGTCGGCGAAGGCGACCGGCAGGAAAGCGGCTCCTACGGCATGGGCGGCCGCAAGAGCTTCGGCGAATTCGTCGCCCAGGATTCCTGGCAATTCGCCGCCGGCGAGGCGCTGCGGCAGGCGCTCGTCAATCTGGAGGCCGTTCCGGCCCCGGCCGGTACCTTCGACATCGTGCTGGCCAATGGCTGGCCGGGCGTGATGCTGCACGAGGCGGTCGGCCACGGGCTGGAGGGCGACTTCAACCGAAAGAAGACCTCCGCATTCGCCGGTCTGCTGGGCCAGCAGGTTGCAGCCAGGGGAGTCACCGTCGTCGACGACGGCACCATCGCCGAGCGCCGCGGCTCGCTCACCATCGACGACGAGGGCACGCCGACAGGCCATAATGTGCTGATCGAGGACGGCAAGCTGGTCGGCTACATGCAGGACCGGCTGAATGCACGGCTCATGGGCATGAAACCGAGCGGCAACGGCCGACGCGAATCCTATGCCCACGAGCCCATGCCGCGCATGACCAACACCTTCATGACGGGCGGCGACAAGAGCCCGGAAGAGATCATCGCCTCGGTGAAGAAGGGCATCTATGCCGTCTCCTTCGGCGGCGGACAGGTGGACATCACGAGCGGAAAGTTCGTGTTCGGCTGCACCGAGGCCTACTTGATCGAGGACGGCAAGGTGACGCAGCCGATCAAGGGCGCGATGCTGATCGGCAACGGCCCGGACGCTATGCACCGGGTGTCCATGATCGGCAACGACATGAAGCTCGACACCGGCATCGGCATGTGCGGCAAGGCCGGCCAGGGCGTGCCAGTCGGCGTCGGCCAGCCGCATTTGAGAATGGATCGGATG
This sequence comes from Nitratireductor sp. GCM10026969, assembly GCF_042660605.1. NCBI lineage: Bacteria > Pseudomonadati > Pseudomonadota > Alphaproteobacteria > Hyphomicrobiales > Phyllobacteriaceae > Nitratireductor > Nitratireductor sp. GCM10026969. The sequence continues at coordinate 10,137 of NZ_JBHSUM010000030.1, read as the reverse complement.
ACGGTGGGCGGCACGCAGGCGTGATGGCCGGTTCCATCGTCATCCTCACTGGCGCCGGTGTCTCTGCTGAATCGGGCGTTGAGACTTTTCGCGACAAGGACGGTCTTTGGTCGAAATTCGATTACCGTGAGGTAGCCACACCCGAAGGCTTCTCGGCCAATCCCGCCTTGGTTCACACCTTCTACAATCAGCGCCGCGAGGGGCTCGCCAAGGTGGCGCCGAATGCGGCGCATGTCGCGCTGGCGCGGCTGGAGCGGGAGCGTTCCGACGAGGTCACTCTGGTCACGCAGAACATCGACGACCTCCACGAGCGGGCAGGCTCCAGGAACCTGATCCACATGCATGGCGAGCTTGCGAAGGCACTGTGCGGCCGCTGCGGGATGCGACACGACTGGCGCGAGACGCTGTCGACGCAAGTGCCCTGCCCCGCCTGCGGCAAAACGGGTGGAATGCGACCAGACGTGGTGTGGTTCGGCGAGATGCCCTACCACATGGAACGCATCTACGAGGCGCTCAGGGCATGCGACCTGTTCATCGCCATCGGCACGAGCGGCAACGTCTATCCGGCGGCGCAGTTCGTGCAGGAAGCTGGCCGGGCCGGTGCGCATACGGTGGAACTCAACCTCGAGCCGTCGGAGACGGTCAGCGATTTTGGCGAGGTGATACACGGGCCGGCAAGCCGTGTCGCACCGGAATACGTGGACCGGGTTTTGAGGGCAAAGTAGCGGGCCTGCTTCAGAGGCCCTCGCTCAACACCGCCCTACCCATGCTCCAACAGCGCGACTACCTCCACATGCGGCGACCATAAAAACTGGTCGATGGGCACGACCCGCGTGATGCGGTAGCCGCCTTCAACGAGGATCGACAGGTCGCGCGCGAGCGTCCCCGGATTGCACGAAACCGCGGCCATGCGCCCGATCTTCGCGCGGGCGATCTGCCGGCACTGCGCCTCCGCCCCGGCGCGCGGGGGATCAAAGACGATACCGTCGAAGGCATCCAGCTCCCTTGCAACGAGCGGCCGGTCGAACAGATCCCGCCGCTCCACCGTGACCGGCTTGAGACCCTGCGCGTGTCTTGCCGCCTGGTCCAGCGTATCGAGTGCCGCACGGTCGCTCTCGACCGCGTGCACCCGTGCATCGCGGGCCAGGCGGAGGGCGAAGGTGCCGCTGCCGGCGAAGAGATCGGCCACGCGCTTCCCGCCCCGCAGATGTTGGACGACAAGCGCGGCCATCGCTTCCTCGGCCGCGCCGACCGCCTGCAGGAAGCCGCCGACCGGAACGGCCACCGGCACATCGCCGAAGAGAATGACCGGCTTGTCCCGCTCCACCAGCACTGCGCCATCGAGCGCGAGCCGCGCAAAGCCCTTGGCGAGAACGATATCGACGACACGGCGACGCTGTTTTTCACCGAGCCGTCCCGCCCCTTCCACCGCCACATCGAGCCCGGTCCGCGTGGCCGTGACCAGGAGGCGGAAGGGCTTCGGCGTCGCGGCTACGGCTTCTGCGAGATCGCGCAACGCATCGAGGGCTGCGGTGATCTGCGGCACGGCGACCGGGCACTCGGAGACGGGGACGACGTGATGCGACTGCGCGGCGTTGAAGCCGAGGACGGCGCTTCTTCCGACCTTGCGCGCGGTAAAGGCGACGCGACGGCGCGAGGCGGGCGGACAGGCAACGAGTGGGTCGACCTCGGCGTCGATGCCGCGGCTTTGCAGCGCGTGCACGATCTTCGCCCTCTTCCACGCTGCATAGGTCTTGCCTTCCAGGTGCTGGACGGCGCAGCCGCCGCACGCGCCGAAATGACGGCAGGCGGGCTCCGTCCGGTCGGGCGAGGACACCGTCACCGATTCGAGAACCGCGCGGCGGCCCTTCACCTTTACCGTGACGGTCTCTCCGGCAAGACTGAACGGTACGTAGACGGGGCCGGCCGGCGTTTGCGCGATGCCGTCGCCCTGCGCGCCCAGCGCCTCGATCTCAAGCGTCTCGCTCATCCCTGCTTCCGACCGGCCAGCAGGAACTCGCGGTTTCCGTCTCCCCCTTCGATCGGCGAGGGAACGAAGCCGAGCGTGTGCCAGCCCTCGCTCTTCTCCAGCCACGCCGCGATGTCGCGGGCGATCTCCTCGCCCCTTCCCTTGGCGCGCAAAAGACCACCCTTGCCGATCGCCTCCCGTCCGGCCTCGAACTGCGGCTTGACGAGAAACAGCCCCCTCGCGCCGGGCGCGGCCAGGTCCAGGGCCGGTGGCAGGGCCAGCTTCAGGGAGATGAAGCTGACGTCCGAGACGAGGAAATCCGGCCGCCTGCCGCCAAGCGCATCGAGGGTGAGATGGCGGGCGTTCAGACCTTCGATCGCGGTCACACGCGGATCGGCCTCAAGCTGGGCATCCATCTGTCCCGTGCCGACATCGATCGCCGTCACATGGGCAACGCCCCGCTCCAGGAGCACCTGCGTGAAGCCGCCGGTGGAGGCGCCGATGTCGAGCGCATCGGCGTCTCGGGGATCGAGCGAGAAGGTGTCGAGGCCGTGGATGAGCTTCAGCGCCGCGCGCGAGACATAGGCCCGGCCCGGATCCTCCACCGTTATCTCGGCATTGCCTGCGACCGCCTGCCCCGGCTTTTCCGCCACCGCGCCGGCGACCCGCACGGTGCCACGAAGGACGGCATCGCGGGCACGGGCCCGGCTTTCGAAGAGCCCGCGTTCGACCAGGAGCTGATCGAGGCGGAGACGAAAGGAGGTTGGCGTGGTCATCGGTGTCTCAGTGAATGACAGAGCGTGCAGAGGACGGTAAGCAGAGTGCTCTCTTTCGTGGCATTCAACAGACCATCATCCTAATAGCCCGAAGTGCCGCCTGTCGCGAGGTCCTCGCCAGGGCGCCTTCTACCGAGACCGGCCACGCCTCTCAATGGGTCCCGGATAGCCCTTCTGGTTTCCGGGATGACGGTGCATTGATTGCCGCGCGCCGCTCAGGCCCGCACCGCACTCTCCTCCTGGCCGAGCGCGGCGAAAACGGTACGCACAATGCCCGTGGCGTCGAGCCCTGCGTCGGCGTACATCTTCTCCGGCTTGGCCTGGTCGAGGAAGAGGTCCGGCATCACCAGCGGGCGCACCTTGAGGCCGCTTTCCAGCAGGCCCCGATGGGCGAGGAAATGCAGCACATGTGCCCCGAAGCCGCCGATGGAACCTTCCTCGACAGTCACAAGGACCTGATGCTCGCGTGCGAGCGTGGTGACAAGCTCCATGTCCAGCGGTTTGGCGAAGCGGGCATCGGCCACCGTGGTGGAAAGGCCGGCGGCTTCCAATTCGTCGGCGGCTTTCAGGCACTCGGCCAAGCGGCCGCCCAAGGACAGAAGTGCCACCTTGGTGCCCTCGCGCAGCACGCGGCCCTTGCCGATCGCAAGGGCGTTGCCATGCTCGGGCATCTCCACACCGACGCCGTTGCCGCGCGGATAACGGAAGGCGATGGGGCCGTCGCCATGAACAACGGCGGTGCGCACCATATGCCGCAACTCCGCCTCGTCGGCAGCCGCCATCACGACGAAATTGGGCAACGTGGCGAGATAGGTGATGTCGAAGGCGCCGCAATGGGTGGCACCGTCCGCACCGACGAAGCCGGCCCGGTCGATGGCGAAGCGCACGGGCAGGTTCTGGATCGCCACGTCATGCACAACCTGGTCATAGGCGCGCTGCAGGAAGGTGGAGTAGATGGCGGCGAAGGGCTTGTAGCCTTCCGTCGCAAGCCCGGCGGCGAAGGTCACCCCGTGCTGCTCGGCGATGCCGACATCGAAGGTCCGCTCGGGGAACTCCTTGCCGAAGAGGTCGAGCCCGGTGCCCGAAGGCATGGCGGCGGTGACGGCGACGATGCGGTCGTCCTCGCGCGCCTCCTGGATAAGCGACTGGGCGAAAACCTTCGTGTAGCTCGGCGCATTGGCCGGCGTCTTGGCCTGAGCGCCGGTGATGACGTCGAACTTGGCGACGCCGTGATACTTGTCCTCGGCCGCCTCGGCAGGCGGATAGCCCTTGCCCTTGCGGGTGACGATATGGATGAGCACCGGGCCGTCGCCATTGTCGCGCACGTTCTTCAGAACCGGCACGAGGTGCTCGAGATTGTGCCCGTCGATCGGTCCGATGTGGAAGAAGCCCATCTCCTCGAAAAGTGTGCCGCCGGTCACGTAGCCGCGCGCATGCTCCACCGCGCGCGAGATGGCGCGGTCGACGCTTTGGCCGAGATAGGAGGTCAGCTTCTTGCCGAAATCGCGGATGCCCTGGTAGGTGCGGCCGGAGGCGAGCCGCGCCAGATAAGCGCTCATGGCGCCGGTGGGCGGGGCGATGGACATATCGTTGTCGTTGAGGATCACGATCAGCCGCGCATCGAGCGCGCCGGCGTTGTTCATCGCCTCGTAAGCCATGCCGGCCGACATGGCGCCGTCGCCGATGACGGCGATCACATTTCGCCGGCCGCCGGAAAGATCGCGCGCGATGGCCATGCCGAGGCCCGCGGAAATGGACGTGGAGGAGTGCGCGGCGCCGAAGGGGTCGTATTCGCTCTCCGCACGCCTGGTGAAACCCGACAGCCCACCCTCCTGCCGAAGGGTGCGGATACGATCCCGGCGGCCCGTCAAAATCTTGTGCGGATAGGCCTGGTGGCCGACATCCCAGATCAGCCGGTCGTCGGGGGTGTCGAAAATATAGTGCAGCGCCACGGTCAGTTCGACCACGCCGAGCCCGGCACCCAGGTGCCCACCCGTCTGGGAGACGGCATCGACCAGTTCCGCGCGCAGCTCGTCGGCGAGTTGCGGCAGATCCTTCTCATCGAACTGTTTCAGGTCCGCGGGGGAGCGGACACGGTCCAGAAGGGGTGTTTCAGGGGGTGATTTCACGCGCTGTCACACTTGGGTGGTTATCATCGGAGATGAGATAGGGCCTGCGCGCGATGTTGTAAACGTGCTTGTGGAGCGCGCCGCCGCACGACCTTATTGCGAGTCGAGCGGCTCCGTGCCCGCCGGCGCGCCCTCGCGGGACAGCCGGATCTTCTCCACCTTGTCTTCCGCCGCCTTCAAGAGCCGGTCGCAATGCGCCTTCAGTGCCTCACCACGCTCGTAAATGCGGATCGACTGTTCCAGCGGTACGTCTCCGCGCTCGAGATCGTTGACGATGCTCTCAAGCGCCTCGAGCGCCTGCTCGAAGCTCATCGTCTTGATGTCCTCGTTCGTTTCGGCGTTGCCGGCTTCGCCGCTCATTCCCTACCCCTTCATCAGGCGGCCGACATGGGCGGCCGCCGAAAGCGCCAGACCTTCAAGGTCGTAGCCGCCTTCCAGGACGCTGACAAGGCGGTTGCCCGCGCTGCGCCCCGCCCTTTCCATCAGTTCGGCCGTCGCCCAGCCGAAATCCTCTTCCGTGAAGTTGAGCTCCGCCAGCGGATCGCGGTGATGGGCGTCGAAACCGGCCGAGATGATGATGAGATCGGGCCGGAAATCGTCGATGCGCGGCAGGATCTTCTCCTCGAAGGCCTGGCGGAAAACCTCACCGTCCGCGCCCGGCGGCAGGGGCGCATTGACGATGTTGCCCGCGCCGGTCTCGGAAGCCGCACCGGTGCCCGGATAGAGCGGCATCTGATGGGTGGAGCAGTAGAGCACGGTCGGATCGTCCCAGAAAATGTCCTGGGTGCCGTTGCCGTGATGCACATCCCAATCGACGATCGCCACGCGCTCGGCGCCATGCGCTTCCTGGGCGTGACGCGCGGCGATGGCCACGTGGTTGAACAGGCAGAAGCCCATCGCCCGGTCCTTCTCGGCGTGGTGGCCGGGCGGACGCGTGGCGACGAAAACATTGTCGGCCTTACCGGTGAAGACGTCGTCGACCGCGGCCATGGCGCCGCCGATGGCGGTGAGCGCCACCTCCCAGCTCTTGGGGCTGACGGTGGTGTCCGCATCGATGCGCGCAATGCCTTCGGCGGGGATCGCATCGCGAACGCGGCGGGCGTAATTCTCGGGATGGGCGAGCAGGACAGCCGTTTCCCGAGCCATCGGCGCCTCGGCCCGATCGAGCGGCGCGAAAACCTCATGCGCCAGCACCTTGTCGATGGCGCGTAGCCTGTCCGGACGTTCCGGATGGCCGGGCGGCGTGAGGTGCTCCAGGCAAATCGAATTCGTGTAGAGACGGGTGACCATGCTTTCGGTATAGAACTTGGCGTGGCATTTGACCATGCCGCCCCGGCACCATCAACAAGTTCCGCCCTATCCGGGCTTCGGCGCGGAGCCCGGCCGGCGCGGGGCGAAAGCGCCGCTCAGTCCCGGTTCCGCCCGGTGCGTAGCCCCTCGAGCAGCCGCTTGAACGCGGCGACGGCCCTTTTGGAGGCTGCCGGGGGGTCATCCGCATTGGCGATCCACAAGGAGGCATGGAGGCTGGCGCCGCTGATCATACGCGCCGTCGCCTCGGGATCCTCCACGTCGATCAGACCTTCCCCGGCGAGCCGGCTGAGGCTTGCCGTCAGCGAGCGGATGCAGCCACTCTGATTCGGCCAATTGTACGGATCCCCCAGAACCGCCGGTCCGTCCCGCAGCATGATGCGCTGGATCTCCGGTTCGAGCGCCATCTCGATATAGGCGATGCATTCGTGGACGAATCCCTCCCAGGGGTCGGAATATCTCGCGGAAATCCCGTTCTGCCGATCGGCCATCTCCGCGTCGAGCTCCGCGATCACCGCCTTGAGCAGTCCTTCCTTGCCGCCAAAGTGGTGATAGAGGGCCCCGCGCGTCAGGCCGGCCTCCGCCGTGAAGTCGTCCATCGATGCCTCGGTATAGCCAACCGTGCCAAACGCCCGGCGCGCCGCCGCGATCAGCTTCGCCCGGGTTTCCGCAATCATTTCGCTACGCGGCTTGTGCGCCATTCCATCCTCATTCTTATACGTCTCGTATGTGAGTTGACATACGCAGCGTATGTCATTATCTCATTCGCATACGCTGCGTATGTAAACCGTATTCATCCTCCCATCAAGGATAGGCCCCATGTCCAACCCTTACCGCGAAATTTTCAAGGTGCCGGGCACCAAAGGTTTCGCCGCCGCGGGCTTCGTCGCCCGGCTGCCGATCGCCATGGCGCCGATCGGCATCGTCGCCATGCTGTCCCAGACGCACGGCGAATACTGGCTGGCCGGCGCCGTCTCGGCCACCTTTGCCCTGACCAACGCCTTCGTCGCCCCGCAGATATCCCGACTGGTCGACCGCTTCGGCCAAACGGCGGTCGTCACGCCGACGACGGTCCTTTCGGTCCCAGCCTTCCTGACGCTGATTGCGGCGGCCAACCAGAACTGGCCGATATGGACGCTCTTCGCCACGGCCTTCCTGGCGGCGGCGATGCCCAGCATGCCCGCCATGGTGCGGGCGCGCTGGTCGGAGATATTCCATGACCGGCCGGAGCTCAACACCGCTTTCGCCTTCGAATCGGCGGCCGACGAGCTCGTCTACATTCTCGGCGCTTCCCTGTCCGTCGGTCTTGCCGTGGCCCTTTTCCCGGAAGCCGGCATGCTGGCCAACACGCTGCTTCTGGCGTTCGGCACAGCGGCGTTCATCCTGCAGCGCTCGACGGAGCCGCGGATCAGGCCGGCCACCGGCGACCCTTCCCGCTCGGCCATTCGCCTGCGGCCGGTGCAGATCGTCACGCTCGCCCTCATTTTCGTCGGCGCGATCTTCTCGACGGCCGAGGTGAGTTCCGTCGCCATCACGGAGGCGCTCGGCCAACCGAAGACGGCGAGCCTGGTGATCGGCGTCTATGCCCTCGGATCCTTCATACTCGGCCTGGTCTTGGGCGCGATGAACCTGACGATGCCCATGGAACGACGGCTGGCGATCGCGCTCGCGGTCGTGGCGGTGACGCAGGTGCCCCTTCTTCTGGCCGGCACGGTCCCGCTGCTCGCGCTGACGGTGTTCGTGAGCGGACTAGCCATCTCGCCGACCTTCATCACGGCTTTCGGCCTGATTGAGCGGCGCGTGCCGGCATCCATGCTGACCGAAGGCGTGACCTGGGTGATGACCGGCATCGGCATCGGCATGGCGCTCGGCGCCTTCGCGGCGGGCTGGGTGGTCGACATGTTCGGCGCCCGCAGCGGCTTCTGGGTCTCGGTGGCGGCCGGCACGGCGGCGTTCCTGACCGTGCTCATCGGCCAGAGAAGCCTCGCCCGCGAGCGGCCGCACGAAGCGCCCGCCGCGGCAGCGCAACCCGCCGAATGATCGAACGTTGAGAACCGGTCCCGGCTGTCCAGCCGGGGCCGTGCCTACAGGATTTCCGTCGACTCGATGCGGATGCCGAAGCCTTCCAGCCCGACATAATGGCGCTCGCGCGAGGCCATCAGGCGGATGGAGGTGATGCCGAGATCCTTCAGGATCTGCGCCCCCAGCCCGATTTCGCGCCACTCGCTTTCGCGCTTCAGGGCTTCCGCGTGTACTTCCTTCCCATCACTGCCGCGAGGGCGGCGGTGCTGGTGGGCGACGCCGACGGAGCCCTCGCGCAGATAGACGAGCACGCCTCGGCCCATCTTCCCCATGGATTCCATGACTTCGCGCAGCCGGTACTCGGTGCCGAAGACGTCGGCCACGACATCCTCCGTGTGCAGGCGCACCGGCACATGCTCGCCGTCGCGGATGTCACCGAAGACGATGGCGAGATGCTGCATTGCCTCCCAGGGTAGCGTATAGGTCTGGGCGACGGCCGGCCCGCCGGGCGTTTCGATCGGGAAGCTCGCCACCCGCTCGACAAGCGTCTCCTGGCGCTGCCGATAGGCGATGAGGTCGGCCACCGAAACCTGTTTCAGCCCGTGCTCCGCGGCGAACCCCGTCACCTGCGGGCCGCGCATCACAGTCCCGTCATCGTTGACGAGCTCGCAGATAACGCCGACCGGCGGCAGCTTGGCCAGCCGGCAGAGGTCGACGGCCGCCTCCGTGTGGCCGGAGCGCATCAGCACGCCGCCCTCGCGCGCCACGAGTGGAAAAATATGGCCCGGCCGCACGAAATCGGCGCTGCCGGCGTTCGGATTGGCGAGGTTGCGCACGGTCAGCGTGCGGTCCTCGGCGGAAATCCCGGTCGTCGTGCCATGCTTGAAATCGACACTGACGGTGAAGGCGGTCTGGTGGGGCGCGTCGTTCTCGGCCACCATGGGCCCCAGATTGAGGCGTCTGGCCTCCTCGCGCGCCATCGGCGTGCAGACGATGCCGGAGGTATGGCGCACGATGAAGGCCATCTTCTCGGGCGTGCAATGCACGGCCGCGACGATCAGGTCGCCCTCGTTCTCGCGCCCATCATCGTCCATCACGACGACGATCTCGCCACGCTCGAAGGCGCGGATGGCTTCGACGACTTGTTTCTGATCGTATGGCATGCTTCCTCGCGGGATCTAGGGCAGTAGGGGAATAAGGCAGTAGGGCAGTACAAGAAAGAGCCGACTTACACCTTCCCCGTCTGTCCTCTGTGCCGCAGATAGTGATCGGCAATCGTGCAAGCGAGCATGGCCTCGCCGATGGGCACGGCCCGGATGCCGACGCACGGGTCGTGGCGCCCCTTGGTGACCACCTCGACTTCCGCGCCGCTCTTGTCGACGGTGCGGCGCGGGGTGAGGATCGAGGAGGTGGGCTTGACGGCGAAACGCGCCACCACCGGCTGGCCGGTGGAAATGCCGCCGAGGACCCCGCCGGCGTTGTTGGACAGGAAAACGGGCTCGCCATCCGTGCCGCGGCGCATCTCGTCGGCGTTCTCCTCGCCACGGATGCGGGCGGCCTCGAAGCCGTTGCCGATCTCCACGCCCTTGACGGCGTTGATGGACATGAGGTTTGCGCAAATGTCCTGGTCGAGCTTTGCGTAGATCGGCGCGCCAAGGCCGGCGGGAACGCCCTCGGCGACGACCTCGACCACCGCGCCGACGGAGGAGCCCGCCTTGCGGATCTCGTCCAGATACTCGGAAAAGACGGCCACCGATTTGGGGTCGGGCGTGAAAAAGGGATTGTCCGCATGGCCGACGAAATCCCAATCCCAGTTGGTCCGGTCGATCGTCTTCTCACCCATCGCCACAAGGGCGGCGCGGACGACGAGGCCCGGAACGACCTTCCTGGCAAGCGCGCCGGCGGCCACGCGCGCGGCCGTCTCGCGGGCGGA
>NZ_JBHSUM010000029.1:0-39837 GCF_042660605.1 Nitratireductor sp. GCM10026969 | reverse complement strand
TGCTGCGCCGCGCGGCTGCGCGTGCCGACGTCGATGCGCGGGTGCGGGAGGTCACGGATCTCGGCGCTGTTCGCGCCGCGCTGCTGCCGGTTCTCCTGCTCCAGCGTGATGGCTCCGTTTGCGTTCTCTCCAAGATCGGGGAAGAAGAATGCACCATCCTCTTGCCGGAGGTGGAGACGCGCGAGCAGGTGGTGCCGCGTGCCGCGCTTCAATCAGACTGCGCGGGCCTCGTCGTCTACGCCGCCCCGCTGGCGCGCGAGGACGACCGGGCCGACGACTTTGCGCCGACGTCGCGGGGGCACTGGTTCTGGAGCGAGTTCTCCCGCTACAAGTGGAATATCGGGGAAATCGCCTTGGCGGCGGCCGTCGCCAATCTGCTCGCCATCACCACTTCGCTTTTTTCCATGCAGGTCTATGACCGCGTGGTGCCGAATCTCGCCTTCGCCACCTTATGGGTGCTCGCGACCGGCGTGGGGCTCGCCATCCTGATCGAAGCATCGATGCGCATCGTGCGTGGTCATTTGATGGACATCGTCGGCCGCCGCCTCGACCTGGCGCTCTCATCGCGGATTTTCGAACGCGCGCTCGGGATCCGGCTCGAGGCGCGGCCGAAATCGACCGGTTCCTTCACCAATCAGGTCCGCGAATTCGATGCGGTGCGGGAATTCTTCACCTCCACCACCATCGGCGCGGTGAGCGACCTTCCCTTTGTCGCCTTCTTCATCATCGTGATCGCGCTGATCGGCGGGCCGGTGGCCTGGGTGCTGGTGGCCGCTGTTCCCTGCATCGTCCTGCCTGGCATCCTGGCGCAGTGGCCGCTGTCGCGCATGTCGAGCATGCACTTGAAGGAAAGCTCGATCCGCAACGGGCTTCTGATCGAAGCGATGTCGGGCGTGGAGACGGTCAAGTCCCTGCAAGCGGAGGGCCGTTTCCAGAGACTGTGGGAGGAATATGCGGTGCTGCTTGCCGGTAACGGCATGCGCATGAGGGTGCTTTCTGCGGTGCTCACCTATTCGGCGACCGCCGTCCAGCAGGCATCCTATGTCATGGTCATGATCGTCGGCGTCTACCAGATCGCTGCCGGCAACATGACCACGGGTGCGCTGCTGGCCTGCGCCATTCTATCCTCGCGCACCATCGCACCGCTGACTCAGCTCGCCAATATCTTTTCACGCTGGCAGCACATGCGGGCGGCGCTCGGCGGCATGGAGGCGATCATGCAGGCGCCCGTCGACCGGCCGGCGGAGCGCAAGTTCGTTCACCGCCCCCGCCTTAAGGGCGCCTATCAGCTGGAGGATGTCGCTTTTCAGTACGACCGGGAAAGCGAACCCGCGTTGAACATACCCGCCCTGAGCCTGACCCCGGGAGCGAAGGTGGCGCTGCTCGGTGCGAACGGTTCCGGCAAGTCCACACTGCTCAAGCTTCTGTCGGGCCTTTACCATCCCCTGAAGGGGCAACTCTCGCTCGACGGCACCGACATCCGGCAGATCGATCCTGCCGACATCCGCAGGGCGGTGGCCTATCTGCCGCAGGACGTGCGGCTTTTCCACGGCACGCTGCGCGAGAACCTCAATCTGGGTCTCACCCTGCGCGAGGACGAGGAACTGCTGGAAGCGCTTGCCTTCGTCGGTGCCGAGGAACTCGTCCGCGGGCACCCACTCGGTCTCGACCGGCAGATCGGCGAGGGTGGGGCGGGCGTTTCCGGCGGCCAGCGCCAGTCAATCGGGTTGGCGAGGATCTGGCTGCGCGATCCGCGCGTCGTGCTTCTCGACGAGCCGACAGCGGCCATGGATCAGGCTTTGGAAGCGCGCGTGATCGGAAACATGGACGATTGGCTTTCCGGGCGCACCCTGGTGTTGGCGACGCATCGCCAGGCAGTCCTAACGCTGGTCGATCACGCGATGATCCTCAGAAACGGGCGGATTGTGGCGAATGAACCGGTCGAAAACGTCCTGGGGAATGTTTCCGCCAAGCGCCGGCCCGCCAAGGTGGTTGTAGCGGGGAGCGCCGGCAATGACTGACAGTCTCGACAATGCCGCCGGCGAGAGCCACGTTGCCGGACGTCTGCTTGACAACCCGCTGGCAAAAGCCGTCACGCAACGCTCTGTGCTGTGGCTGACGGTTCTGGCCGTCCTCATCTTCTTCCTGTGGGCGGCCAACGCGCCGCTCAACGAAATGACACGCGGCATGGGAAAGGTCGCGCCGCTCAGCCGTGGACAGGTGATCCAGAGCCTGGAAGGCGGGATCGTTGCCGACATCCTCGTGCGCGAGGGTGAAGAGGTGTCCGCGGGGCAGGTCCTGGCGGTGCTCAACGACGCGCAGATCCGGGCGGCCTATCGGGATCTGAACGGACAGGTGATCCAACTGCGCGCCTCGCTCAGCCGCCTTCACGCCGAGCAGGATGGCGCCGACGAGGTGCAGTTCGATGCCGAAACCGCGAAACACCCCGAGGTGGTGGAGGTGGAGCGGGAACTCTTCTTGGCGCGGCAGCGGAACTTCATCGAAGCGATCGCCACGCTGGAGGAGCGTCAGAAGATGGCGCAGCGTGAGCTGGATCTCGTCGGCCCGATGGTCGAACGCGGCGCGGCGAGCGTCGTCGATGAGATCCAGCTGCAGCGCGTGATCGCGGATCTGAGGGGCGAGCTTGCAAAGACGCGCAACGGCTATTTTCAGGAAATCAACACCGAGATCACCGAAAGGAGCGCCAAGCTGCACAGTCTGGAACAGCAGCTTGCGCAGAAGCGAGATGCGCTGAAACGCACCGAGATGCGCTCGCCGGTGCGGGGGATCGTCAAGAATCTCAGGATGACCACCCGCGGCGGCGTGATCGCGCCGGGCGAGACGATCATGGAAATCGTGCCGCTCGACGATCAGCTCTACGTGGAAGCGCAGATCCGGCCGCGGGACGTGGCGTTCCTCCGTCCGGGACTGCCGGCCACGGTCAAGATCACCGCTTACGATTTTTCGATCTACGGCGCGCTTTCGGGAGAACTCGTCTTCATCAGCGCGGACACGATACGCGATGAAACCCGCACCGACAGCGAACCTTACTACCGCGTCCGGGTGCTGACCGACAGCGCATATCTCGAAGGACCGGACGGCCCGCTTCCGATCAAGCCCGGCATGGTCGCCGAAGTCGACATCCAGACGGGCAGCAAGACGGTTCTGGACTACCTTTTGAAGCCGATCCTCAAGGGGCAGCAGGCGCTGAGCGAGCGATAAGGCGGTGGCAGGAGAACCCGGTAGCGGTTTTCGTTCGACATCGCGCGCGGTCGGATGGTCGGATCATGCCACCGTTTTCACGCTACGGCGGCATGATCTCTTTCAAGCCGCTCCGTCGCCGCCTTTGCGGCGCGGCAGCGTAAGCTCGGCGACAAAGTCGAAACGATCGCCGCGATAATGGGAGCGGGTGAATTCCACCGTGCGGCCGTCGGCAAGGCGCGAAGTCCGCTCGATGTAGAGCGCGGGCGCGCCTGCCTCCGCCTCCAGAAGGGCGGCTTCGCGTTCCGGCAGCGCGCAGGCATGCATACGCTGCAACGCCTTTTCGGGGTAGGCACCGGCCCTGGACAGTTCCTCATAGAGGGAATCACCCATGCTCTCCAACGGCGGCAGCAGATCGGCCGGAACGGTCGCCAGTTCGACGGCCAGCGGAAACCCGTCCGCCAGCCGGATGCGGTAGAGGCGCGCGATCCGGTCTTGCGGCGACAGGCCCAGCACCATGGCCTCATGGGCCGTGGGACGTGCGTATTCGCGCGTGAGCCAGCGCACCGAAGGCTTGCGCCCGTAGGAGATCATGTCCTCGCTGAAGCCGGTGACGCTCGCCAGCGGCTGCTCGATCCGTTCGACGGGCGGGCGAACATAGGTGCCCGAGCCGCGGCGCTGGTCCACCAGCCCTTCATGGGCGAGCAGGTCAATGCCCTTGCGGATCGTCACGCGTGAAAGTGAGGTGGCGTCGGCGATGGTGCGCTCAGAGGGCAAGGCCTCGCCCGGGCGCAGCCTCCCTTCCTCGATGAACTTGCGCAGAAGCGTGGCCATCTGCATGTAGAGCGGCGTCGGATTGTCCGCCTTCTCGGCGAACCGCTCCCGGGCGAGCAACTCCTGCAAGCTTTCCTTCCGCTCCATGCCGGTTCCCGATCGTTTGCCGCGGCGCAGGCCGACATGTCGTCCACGGTCCTGTTCCTCGCCCGGTTCGCCTGTGCGCACCGCGCTGCCTATATACGCCAGTTATCTACCAGTTCGCAGGCGGGGGCAAGCGGGGCCGTGCGCCCGCGCGGCATCTCCCCACTGCCATTTTTGAAAAGATGCTGTAAAATTTCCATGGTTTTCTCGATTGCGCCGGAGCCCATTAACGGCGGTGGGAGCCTTTTGGGGAATTGCCGCCCGGCCCGGTGGAAAACGGCCGAAAAGCTGCTATAGCACTTTGGTATCATATTGGTTCTATCGCGGCAGAACGAAACCGGGATAACCGCCATGCAGACGGAAAGCGCCAATCCTGAATACAGCGACCTGGAGCGGGCCGGCGAGGCGCGGATGCTTCGGGTGCTGCTGGAAGGCCAGCAGACGGCGTACGCGGCCGTTGCGCGGGCGCTGCCCGATTTGGAAAAGGTGCTTGCGGCGATGATCGCCCGGCTCCGCGGATCGCAAGGGCGCATCTTCTATGTGGGCGCCGGCACGTCCGGACGGCTCGCCGTCCTTGACGGGCTTGAACTGAACACCACCTTCGGCTGGCCGCCGGAGCGGCTGGTGCTGCTGCTGGCCGGCGGGGATTCGCTCACCCTTTCCAATGAAAATGCCGAGGATGACACCGATTCGGCCCGGCTGGCGATCGAGCGGGCCGCGTGCGGGCCCGACGACGTGGTGCTGGCGCTGGCCGCAAGCGGCACGACGCCGTATACCCTTTCTGCTGTCCGGACGGCACGCGCCCGGCATGCCCTTGTCATCGCTTTCGCCAACAATGCGGACACACCGTTGCTATCGGCCGCCACACATGGCGTGCTGCTCGACACCGGCCCGGAGGTGCTGGCGGGTTCGACGCGCCTTGCCGCCGGCACCAGCCAGAAGATCGTCCTCAATATGCTCTCCACGGCGCTCATGATGCGGCTCGGCAAGGTCTTTCGGGGGCAGATGGTCGACATGCAGGCCTCCAACGCCAAGCTGCGCCGGCGCGCCGTCGCCATGCTGACCGGCATCACGGGGGCGGGGGAGGCCGAGGCCGTAAACGCGCTCGAAAAGACGGGTTACCGCGTGAAACCCGCCATCCTCGTCGTCGGCGGCATGGAGGCGGAGGCGGCAGGCGCCGCGCTCGCGCGTCACGGCGGCGATCTTCATGCGGTTCTAAACAACCGGAACACGGAGCCGGGCGATGGGTAAGCACCCCTCATTGATGTTCAAGGAGACCGGCGAGGCGGCGGATGCGGTCGCGCGCCTTCTTGCGCGGGAGAAACCGGTTTTCGCCGAGATCGGGCGGCTCATCGGACAGCGCCGCCCATCCGTCGTTACGGTCGCCGCCCGTGGCTCCTCGGATCATGCGGTGAGCTTCTTCAAGTATCTGTTCGAGATCACGGCCGGGATTCCCGTCGCATCCATCGGGCCCTCCGTTGTTTCCGTCTACCGTGCCACGCTGAACGTGCCGAACGGCCTGCACGTCACCGTATCCCAATCGGGCGCAAGCCCCGACATCATCGCCGTGCAGGAGGAGGCGAAGCGGGGCGGTGCGACGACGCTGGCGGTCGTCAATGTCGAAGACAGCCCGCTGGCGCACGCGGCGGACGTCGTGCTGCCGATCCATGCCGGCGAGGAGAAAAGCGTGGCGGCCACGAAGTCCTTCATCGCTTCGGCTGCCGCGCTCGCCGCGCTGACGCAGGCCGCGACGGGCGAGGCGGCGCTGGCGGCAGGGCTGACGCAGTTGCCCGAGATGCTTCGGCGTGTCTGCGAAGCCGATTGCGCTGATGCCCTTCCGATGCTTTCCGACGCGCAGTCGCTCTATACGGCCGGACGCGGCCCGGGCTTCGCGATCGCGCTGGAGGCCGCCTTGAAGGCGAAGGAGACGGCGAAGCTTCATGCGGAGGCGTTTTCGCTGGCGGAACTGATGCACGGACCCATGCAACTTGTCGAGCGGGGATTTCCCGTCCTTGCCTTTCTGCAGGAGGACGAGGCGCTTTCGGTAAGCACGGCCGCGCTGGACAAACTCAAAGCCCTGGGCGCCGGCGTGGTATGCTTTTCTTCACGAGCGGGGGGTGACACGGTTATGGTTCCCTCGACCGGTTACGCAAAGCTCGATCCGCTGGTCGCGATCGCCGCCTATTACCGGTTGATCGAACGCCTGGCGCGCGAGCGGGGGCTCGATCCGGATACGCCTGAAAGGCTCCGCAAAGTCACGGAGACCATGTGATCGGCGTGGCTATCCTCACCGGTGCGCGGCTGTTCGACGGCGAGCGTTTTCGAGAAGGCCAGGCGCTCGTCCTCGAAGATGGGCGGGTGAAGGCGCTTGTGCCAGTGGCGGAGGTGGGAAGCAGCGAGACCATCATCCGGCTGGACGGCGGAATCCTTGCGCCCGGCTTCATCGACGTCCAGGTCAATGGCGGCGGCGGGCGCATGCTCAACAACGACCCGTCGGCCGAGACCATGGCCGAAATCGCCGCAGCCCATCGCCGCTACGGCACGACGGCGCTGCTGCCGACGCTGATCACCGACACGCCGGACGTGACCGAGGTTGCCATTGCCGGCGCCATCGAGGCCTGCCGGTCCGAAAATGGCGTTGCCGGTCTCCATCTCGAAGGGCCGCATCTGGCGCCCTCGCGCCGTGGGGCGCACCTGGCGGCCTTGATGCGGCCGATGGCGGAGGCGGACGTGGAGCGGCTGTGCCGTGCGGCGGAACTGCTCCCCCGTCTGCATGTCACGCTTGCCTGCGAGCAGGTGACGGTCGCCCAGGTCGAGCGGCTGGCCAGGGCGGGCGTCGTCGTGAGCCTTGGCCATACCGATTGCGCCTGCGACGACGCAAAGCGTCTGTTCGAAGCCGGCGCCCGGGGTGTGACACATCTCTTCAACGCCATGAGCGGGCTTTCCCACCGTGCGCCGGGGCTGGTGGGCGCGGCCCTCGATACGGGAGCGGCCTGGTGCGGCATCATCGCCGACGGCCACCATGTCGATCCGGTGGCGCTGGGCATTGCGCTGCGCGCCAAGCGCGGGCCGGGCCGGCTCTATCACGTCACCGACGCCATGGCGCTGGTGGGCAGCGCCGCCGACAGCTTCACGCTGAACGGGCGCACGGTGCGGCGCGAGCCTGGTGCGGTGTGTTCCCGGCTCGTGCTGGAGGACGGGACCCTGGCGGGCTCGGATCTCGACATGGCGTCGGCGGTCCGGTTCGGCGTCGAGGTGCTGGGATTGGCGATCGATGAATCGCTCAGGATGGCCAGCGCCTATCCGGCGCTCTATCTCGGCATCGAGCACGAGCGCGGGTTCCTGAAGCCCGGCTGCCGCGCCGACTGCGTGCATCTCAGCGACACGCTCGCGGTGGAACGGGTGTGGCTCGGCGGCAAGCCGCAATAGACCGGTTCATCGTTTCACTGAAACGCTGGTCCGGTCTATTTATCTGTTTTTGCCGCATTTGTGCGACGCCAGATGATTCCATCTGGCTGCAAAATGCCCTAGCGCCCACCGGTATCTATTTCCTGTTGCGGAAGAGCTGGTTCCAGAAATCGAAATAGACAAGCGCGAGCACGACCGCCGTCACGACGATCAATGCCGGGCGTGGCACAGAGACGACGAAGATGCCGAGATAGAGCGTCAGCGCAGCCAGCGCGACCAGGGCAATAATGCGGTCAAGCATGAGCGGCTCTCCATTCCCGCCTGTTCATCGTCCGTAGAAGAGTTCCGGCAGCCAATAGATCACCGCCGGCACGTTGTAGAGGATGACCATCGCCAGGACCACCATCAAGAGATAGGGCAGGGAGCCCGCGAATATCTGTGTCAGCCGCACATGGGGTGGGGCGATCCCCTTCAGATAGTAGGCCGACATCGCCATGGGCGGCGTCAGGAAGGACGTTTGCAGGTTGAGCGCGATCAGGATCCCGAAGAACAGCGGGTCGATGTCGAAGAGCGGCAGCAGCGGCAGGAAGATCGGCACGAAGATGATGATGATCTCCGACCATTCGAGCGGCCAGCCGAGCAGGAAAATGATGATCTGCGCCAGGATCAGGAACTGCAGCGGCGTCAGGCTGAGGCCCTCGACGAACTCGCGGATGAGCTGCTCGCCGCCGAGATAGGAGAAGACCGAAGCGAACACCCACGAACCGACGAAAAGCCAGCATACCATCGCCGTGGTGCGCACGGTCAGGTAGACCGATTCCTGCAGGCGCCGCCAGGTGAGCGCGCGATAGGCGACGGCCAGCGTCAGCCCGCCCAGCGCGCCGATGGCGGCGGCTTCAGAGGGGGTGGCGAAGCCGAAGAGGATGGCGCCCAGCACGGCGACGATGAGGAAGGCGAGCGGGAAGAAGGAGGTCAGCAGCATCCATGCGATCTGCAGCAGGCCGATATCTCCGCCCATCTTTTCCGCCTTGGGCGCGATGCTGGGCTGCAGCGTGGCACGACCGACGATATAAAGAAGATAAAGGCCCGCCAACAGGAAGCCGGGCAAAAGCGCCCCGGCATAGAGGCGTACGATCGAGACGCCGGAGGTGGCCGCGTAGACGATCAGCATGATCGAAGGTGGAATGAGGATACCCAGCGTGCCGCCGGCGCAGATGACGCCCGATGCAAAGCGTGTCTCGTAGCGCGCCTTCAGCATGGCCGGATAGGCCAGCAGGCCCATCAGGGTGACGACGGCGCCGACGATGCCCGTCGCGGTGGCGAAGAGCGCGCAGGTGATCAGCGCCGCCACGGCCATCGAGCCCGGCACCCGGCGCGTCGTGACGCTCAGGGTCTGGAACAGGCGGTCGACGATATTGGCGCGCTCGACGATATAGCCCATGAACAAAAAGAGCGGCACGGCGGTCAGAACGTCGTTCGCCATGACCGAATAGGTCTGGTTGACGAACAGGTCGAACACGCGATTGTTGAGGAAGCCGCCGACCCAATGCTGGACCAGCGTCATCGTGTCGGCGTCCTGCTCCAGGGCGCGCGTGTATTGGATCCACATGCGGTCGGCGTTGTAATAGGCGTAGTAGCCGAAGCCGATGCCCATCGCCATCAGCGTGAAGGCGATCGGAAACCCCAAGAGAATGATGAAGATGAAGATGCCGAGCATGGCCACCGCCACCTGAGGGTCGGTCATGAGCGCGGCTCCCTCGGCTCAGTGATGTCGATGGCTTCGCTGCCGTGGCGGAGCGCCTCGGCGCCTTCACGCTGAAGCAGTGTCTCGAGCTCCTCCACGTCCTCGGCATGGCGGGGCCATTCGCCGGTGCGGATGGTGATGATGCAGCGGCAGACCTGGGCGATGCCCTGGATCACGAGCAGCACGCCAGCGGCGATGATGATGGTCTTGAACTGATAGATCGGCACATTGGCCGGGCTCATTGTGCTGACTTCGAGATAGCGCCAGGAGCGGCTGGCATATCGCCAGCCGGAAAAGACGAGCGCCAGGACACCGGGGAAGAAGAAGATGAAATAAAGCGCCAGTTCGACCTTCGCCTGCGTGGCGGGCCTCCACAGCCGGTAGACGAAGTCGCCCCGCACGTGACCGTCGCGCGAAAGCGTATAGGCACCGGCCATCATGAAAAGCGTGCCGTACATGATGTAAGTCAGGTCGAAGGCCCAGACGGTCGGCGCATTGAAGGCGTAGCGCGCAACGACCTCGTAACTGACGGCAAGCGTCATCAGGACCACGCACCAGGCGAATGCCTTACCGAACCATGCCGAGACCTGATCGGCGAAAGCAATATAACGAAGCATTGGAGCAGGTTACCATTGAGAGGGGATCCGGCAGCCGCACCTGGCCGCCGGATCGCATTTCTTGATGCCGGTCGTGCCTAGAGGGACAACTTGCCGGGGAAGTAGTGCTCGTAGGCAAGGGTCAGATCCGGCGCGTTCGTCAACTCGTAGAAGACGACGCGCTCCACCCATTCGCGCTGGCTGTCGAGGACGCGCTTCATGAACTCGTCCTCTTCCAGCATCGGGATGAGTTCGTCCCAGGCCTGGAGCTGCGCGTCGAGAATCTCCTGCGACGTGCGGTGCACGGTGACATCGTGCTCCTCTTGAAGCGTCTGGAGATCGGCCGAATATTGATCGAGTGCCAGGGCCGTATTGGCCGTGCTCACCGCTTCCACGCCATATTCCAGGATGGCCTGGAGATCGTCGTCGAGAGAGTCGAAGACATCCCTGTTGAACAGGAATTCGAAAGATTCGCTCGCCTGATGATAGGAGGAGAGGAAGTAGTTCTTTGCCACGTCCTGTGCGCCGAAGCGCATATCGGAGGACGGATTGTTGAACTCGAAGGCATCGATGACACCACGTTCCATGGCCGGCACGATCTCGCCGCCGGGTAGTTGGGCGACCGACAAGCCCATCTCCTGCATGAGATCGGCGGCCAGTCCAACCGTGCGGTACTTGAAGCCCTGGACATCCTCCGCCGTGGTGACCGGTTCCTTGAACCAGCCGAACGGCTGTGCCGGCATCGGGAAGCCGTAGAAGCCGACGACATTGAGGCCGAGAATGTCCTGGGTCAGTTCGCGATAGAACTCCTTGCCGCCGCCCTGGTGAAACCAGGCGAGCATGGTGGTGGCGCTGCCGCCGAACACCGGACCCGTGCCGAAGAGCGAGGCGGCCTTGTGCTTGCCGTACCAGTAGACCGGCACGGTGTGCGCGGCATCGAGTATGCCGTCATGCACCGCGTCGAGCACCTGGAAAGCGCCGACGACGGCGCCGGCGGGCAGGAGATCGATCCTGATACGGCCGCCGGACATCCGTTCCACCCGCTCGATATACTGGCGCGCGAAGTCCATCCAGATATCGGACGACGGCCATGACGTCTGCATCTTGATGGTCACGGGCGTCTGCGCGTGAACGGCGGGCGCCGCCAGGGTGCCGGTTGCGGCGGCCCCGGCCGCCACCGTGGCGTTGCCAATGAATTTTCGGCGTGAAACCTTGTTGTCACTCATCGTCATTCCTCCCATTTTCGACTGGATTTGTTTTTGTTCTCCAGTATGGCAGCAAGCTACCTTCTTGATCATGCACGAAAAGCGGTTGAGTGAAAAACCATCTTCCGGAGACTTACCACCAAAGCGGTATTGCTCTACCTCGAAAGATGTATATCGCTGGCGCCATGTGAGAAGCGGCGCTAGCCTGGCAACCTGCAAACCCTGACAGGAACCCCATGAGCTTCGTTCCCGATTTCACCACCATCGCGCAGTTCGCCGTGGCGACCTTCGTCATCGCCATCACGCCGGGCCCGGACATGACCCTTTTCGTGGGGCGCGCGCTCGCGCAGGGCCGTGCGGCCGGGTTTGCCTGCATGTTCGGGGCGATGACCGGCATTCTCGTGCACACCGTCCTGGTGTCCGTGGGGCTGTCCGCCCTCATCGTCGCCTCGCCGGCGGCTTTTCTCGCATTGAAGGTCTTCGGCGCGGGCTATCTGGTTTGGCTCGCCTGGCAGGCCATCCGCCATGGATCGGCCTTTTCGCCCGAGGCGCGCGGCGATGGCGGGCGTTCGCTTTTGAAGCATTGGGCGACCGGGCTCGGCATCAATCTCATGAATCCGAAGATCATCCTGTTCTTCATGACCTTCCTGCCGCAATTCGTCTCGCCGAGCGATCCGGATGCCTCGGCGAAGCTTCTCTTCCTGGGTGTTCTGTTCATTCCGCTGTCGCTGCCGATCACCACGCCGATGGTGATCGCGGCCGACGGGTTCTCACAGCTTTTGAGGAAGAGCCCGAAGGTGACGCGGGCGGTCGATTACCTGTTTGCCGGCGTCTTCTCCGCCTTCGCGCTGAAGATTCTCACGACGCAGGCGCGGTAGCGCCTACTCGCCGTGGCCGGCGATCATCATCGCTTCGAGCTTCAGCCGGTCAGCCTTCTTCAGGCGCTCTGACTGCGACTTGAGCTGTCCGCAGGCAGCGAGGATGTCGCGGCCGCGCGGGGTGCGGATGGGGGAGGCGTAGCCGGCGCGGTTGACCAGGTCCGCGAATTTCTCGATCTGCTCCCAGTCCGAGCATTCATAGGCGCTGCCCGGCCATGGGTTGAAGGGGATCAGGTTGATCTTGGCGGGGATGCCCCTCAGGAGCCGCACCAACTCGCGCGCATCGTCAAGGGAGTCATTGACGCCCTTCAGCATCACATATTCAAAGGTGATGCGCCGGGCGTTCGACAGGCCGGGATAGGCGCGGCAAGCGTCGAGGAGCTCTTTCAGCGGGTACTTCCTGTTGATCGGTACCAGCTCGTTGCGCAACTCGTCGCGCACGGCATGCAGCGAGATGGCGAGCATCACGCCGATTTCCTCGCCCGTGCGGTAGATCTCGGGCACCACGCCGGAGGTCGACAGGGTGATGCGGCGTTTGGACAGCGACAGGCCCTCGCCGTCGGAGGCGATCAGCAGCGCCTGCTTGACGTTCTCGAAATTATAGAGCGGCTCGCCCATGCCCATCATGACGATGTTCGTCACCTTGCGCCCTTCGGCGGGCACGATGGCGCCGTCCGGCGTGTCGGCGTTCGGGAAGTCCCCCAGCCGCTCGCGGGCGATCAACAACTGGTCGAGAATCTCGCCGGCCGTCAGGTTGCGCACCATCTTCTGCGTGCCGGTATGGCAGAAGGAGCAGGTGAGCGTGCAGCCGACCTGGGAGGAGATGCACAGCGTGCCGCGCCCTTCCTCGGGGATGTAGACCGTCTCCACCTCGACCGGGCGCCCGGCGCCGCGCGGCGGAAAGCGCAAGAGCCATTTACAGGTGCCGTCGGTCGATATCTGTTCCTCGACGATCTCGGGACGGGCAACGGTGAAGGCCGCGTCGAGGCTTGCGCGCAGATCCTTGGAGATGTTGAACATCTGCGCGAAATCGGAGACGCCGCGCACGTAGAGCCAGTGCCAAAGCTGGCGCACGCGCATGCGGACCTGGCGCTCGGGGACGCCGATGGAGGCGAGCGCCTCGCCCAGCTCCTCGCGCGAAAGGCCGATCAGCGAAGTCTTCTCCGGCGATGCCTGCGGACGCAGTCGCGCGCGAGCCTCCGGGGTTGTGGTGTCGATCGTCAAGGTCATTGTAATGTTCAATAAAGTTCGGGCGGCGCCCGGCCGCCCGTTCATTCAGGGCGCTCATAGCACAGCCCGGGCCTCCGGTCACCCTTTGGATGTTCCGGCATAGATACGTCGTTTGCGACGGCGTTCAATGCATTTCACAGATAAAGCAGTGAGCGGCCGTCCTCGTTGAAGAGATGCATCTTGCCGGGCTCGGCGGAAAGCGACACCACTTCGCCCCGATTGAAGCGCTGGACGCCGGGCAGCTTGACGATCATTGGCTCCGGGACGTTCTCGACCTTGAGATAGACGTTCGTCACCTCGCCGAGGGATTCGACGAGGTCGACGCGGCCGTCGATCAGGCCATTGCCGTTGGAGGCGATGGCAAGGTCCTCGGGGCGGACGCCGAAATGCACCTCCCGGCCCGCCATGTCGGCGGGCGAGGGGATCGGCAGGTCTGCCTTCCGCCCGGCGAGCGCGACCGTGGTCTTCTCACCCGTTCTGTCGATCCTGGCGCGCTGCACATTCATGGCCGGCGAGCCGATGAATTGCGCCACGAACAGGTTGGCGGGTTTCTCGTAGAGCTCGATGGGCGTGCCCACCTGCTCGATGGTGCCGGCCGACAAGACGACGATGCGGTCGGCCAGCGTCATCGCCTCGACCTGGTCGTGGGTGACGTAGATCATGGTGGAATCGGGCATCGACTCCTTCAACTTGGCGATCTCGATCCGGGTCGCCACGCGGAGCGCGGCGTCGAGGTTGGACAGCGGCTCGTCGAAGAGGAATACCTTCGGGTCGCGCACGATGGCTCGGCCGATGGCGACGCGCTGGCGCTGACCGCCGGAAAGCGCCTTGGGCAGCCGCTCGAGAAAGGGGGTGAGCTGGAGGATTTCGGCGGCCGCCTTGACGCGCTTGTCGATCTCGGCCTTGGGCGCCTTGGCGATGCGCATGCCGAAAGCCATGTTGTCGTAGACGCTCATATGCGGATAGAGCGCGTAGGACTGGAACACCATGGCGATGCCGCGCTGCGAGGGCGGGATGTCGTTCACGCGCTCCTCGCCGATATACATGTCGCCTTCGGTGATGCTTTCCAGCCCGGCGATCATGCGCAGGAGCGTGGACTTGCCGCAGCCGGACGGGCCGACGAAGACGACGAACTCGCCCGTCCCGACCTCCAGATCGATGCCGTGGATGACCTCCGTCGCCCCGTAACTCTTCTTGATGTTCTTCATCAGAACGCCGGTCATCACTCTCCTCCCCCGTCTTCCGTCCTGGCAAACCAGCAGCCGTAAGGCCGCAGGGTGAGTTCTCCTTTCTCGAAGCGGCCGCCCGCGTCGAAGCCGGGGATTGCCTCGCAAGCTTGTGTGCCGAGCGCGATGGTGGCTTGCTCCCCACTCATATTGACGGCGACGAGCATGGCGCGACCTGCCAGCCGGCGCTCAAAGGCGAGCACGCGGCCGCTTTCGCCGATGAAGCGGATATCGCCCTTGACGAGTTCGGGATGGCGGGCGCGGAAGGCGAGCATGGTTCGGTAGTGATTGAGGAGCGCCGTCGGGTCGCTCTCCTGATTGGAAACGGCCAGGGGCAGATGCTCCGGAGCTACCGGGAGCCACGGCTTGCCTTCGGAGAAGGCGCCATTGGGCGCTTCGCCGGACCACACCATGGGTGTTCGGCAGCCGTCGCGCCCCTTGAAGGCGGGCCAGAACTGGATGCCGTAGGGGTCCTGCAGGTCCTCGAAGTCGAGGCTCGCCTCCGTCAGCCCCAGTTCCTCCCCCTGGTAGAGACAGACGGAGCCTTTGAGTGACAGAAGGAGCGTTGCCAGCATGCGCAGGTAGGTGCCCGGGTCTGCGAGACCGGCCGCCCAGCGTGAGGCGTGGCGCATCACGTCGTGGTTGGAGAAGCTCCAGCAGGTCCAGCCGTCGCCCGCGCATTCCTCGAAGCGTTCGACCATGCCGCGGATGCGGGCCGGCGTTGGCGGTTCGGGCGACAGGAAGTCGAAGGAATAGCACATATGCAGCCTGTCGCCGCCGCATGTATATTCGGCCATCAGTTCCAGGCTGCGGCGCGACTCGCCCACTTCGCCGATGGACATGGTGCCGGGATAGTCGTTGAGCAGACGCCGGAAGCGCTTCAGGAACGCCACCACCTCCGGCCGGTTCTTGTCATAGAGGTGCCGCTGGTAACGGTAGGGGTTCACCGCCGGCGTATCGGCGCCCAACCGTTCGATCGGCGGTGCCGGCGGATTGTCCTCCAGGCCGCGGCTGTGGAAGAGGAAATTGAGCGCGTCGAGGCGGAAACCGTCGACACCGCGGTCGAGCCAGAAACGGGCGGTGTCGAGGATCGCGTCCTGGACCGCCGGGTTGTGGAAATTCAGGTCCGGCTGGCCGGAGAGGAAGTTGTGGAGATAATACTGGCAGCGGGTCGAGTCCCACTGCCAGGCGGAGCCGCCGAAAACGGAAAGCCAGTTGTTGGGCGGTGTGCCGTCCGGTTTCGGATCGGCCCAGACATACCAGTCCGCCTTCGGGTTGTCGCGGCTTGACCGGCTCTCGGTGAACCAGGCATGCCGGTCGGAGGTGTGGGAATAGACCTGATCGATGATGACCTTCAGCCCGAGCCGGTGCGCCTCGGCGATCAGGGCTTCGAAGTCGGCGAGCGTCCCGAACATCGGGTCGATCGCGCGGTAGTCGGCGATGTCATAGCCGAAATCCAGCATGGGCGACTTGAAGAAGGGCGAGATCCACACGGCGTCGACACCCAGCGAGGCGACATAGGCCAGCCGCCGGGTGATGCCGGCGAGGTCGCCGATGCCGTCACCGTTCGAATCCTGGAACGAACGCGGATAGATCTGGTAGATCACCGCGCCGCGCCACCATTCCGTCTCCTTGTCCGCATCGGCCCCGCGCCGGGCCTGGCGAATGCTCATGACGTTCATACGAGACCTCAACCTCCTTTCACCGATCCGGACAGCAGGCCGCGGACGAGATAGCGCTGCAATGTGAAGAAGACGACGATCGGCACGACGATGGCGATAAAGGCCGAAGCCGACAGGATTTCCCAGTTGCCCCCGCGGGAACCCAGCAGCTCGCGCAGCCTCCCGGTGAGAACCAGCTGCTCCTCGTTGTTGCCGAGGAAGACGGTCGCCACGAGCAGGTCGTTCCACACCCACAGGAACTGGAAAATGGCGAAGGAGGCGAGTGCGGGGAAGGAGAGCGGCAGGACGATCTTCCTGAAGAT
Source organism: Nitratireductor sp. GCM10026969 (assembly GCF_042660605.1). Taxonomy (NCBI): domain Bacteria; kingdom Pseudomonadati; phylum Pseudomonadota; class Alphaproteobacteria; order Hyphomicrobiales; family Phyllobacteriaceae; genus Nitratireductor; species Nitratireductor sp. GCM10026969. Next base: position 23,447 of record NZ_JBHSUM010000029.1, on the reverse strand, counting down.
CTCGAAATCCGAGGCGCCGTCCACCCTGGCGCTTTCGATGATCTCGCGCGGCAGGCCGGCGATGTAGTTGCGCAGGAGGTAGACGGCGAGCGGCAGGCCGAATCCCGTGTGCGCCAGCCAGATGCCGATGAAGGACTTGCCGACCCCGATCTCGTTATAGAGCCTCAGAAGCGGGATCAGCGCCATCTGCAGGGGTACGACGATCAGCCCGACGATGGTGGCAAGCAGCAGCGCGCGACCCGGAAACTGCATCCAGGACAATGCGTAGGCGGCATAAGCCGCGATCAGGATCGGGATGACGGTTGCCGGTATGGTCACTGTCAGGGTGTTGACGAAACTCTGGCCGATGCCTTCCGAAAACAGCACGGTCTCGTAATTCGCGGTGGTGAATTTCGGCGGTTCCACGGACGTAACGAAGAGCCGTTCGCCGCGCCGGCCCTCCGGCTGCTCCGGGAAGGTGACGATATAGTCGCCGTTCTCCTGAACCGTCGCCGTGCCGCCGCCGCGCATCTCGGCGCTCTCGCCGGCAGCGAATTCGCCCGGCCGCTGGATGGAAACGCCGAAGGCGCTGACCCGGCCGGAGCCGCTTTCGAAAACATTGCCTTGAAGCACCCAGCGGCCGTCTTCCTCGACCGCCTCGTCGGGCGGCGCCGTGCGGGCGACGATGTTGCGCTCGGATGATGTGAGCGCCGTCCACCAGCCGCTGACGGCAAGCTGGTCCTTGTCGCGGAAGGAGGAGACGAGGATCCCGAGCGTGGGAAGGGTCCATGCCACGACCAGGAAGACGACGGCGATGTTGACGGCCCAGGTCAGGCCCGAGCGTTGGCCGACTGCCGTGCTCATCGCATGTCCTTTCGCGCTTCGCGGATGTTCCAGACCATGATCGGCACGACCATGACCATGATGACGAGGGCGATGGTCGATGCACGGCCGAAGTCGAGCCCGCGGAACATCCAATCGAACATGTAGTTGGCCAGCACCTGCGTGCCCCACTGGCCGTTGGTCATCGCCAGCACGATGTCGAAGATCTTGAGCACGAGGATGGTGATCGTCGTCCATACCACGGCGATCGTGCCCCAGATCTGCGGTACTTTGATCTTGTAGAAGATCTGGAACGGCGAGGCGCCGTCGATGATGGCGGCCTCGATGGTCTCTTCCGGGATGCCGCGCAGGGCGGCCGACAAGATCACCATGGCGAAGCCGGTCTGGATCCAGATCAGCACCACCATCAGGAAGAAGTTATTCCAGAAGGGGATGGTGAGCCAGGCTTGCGGATCACCGCCGAGGCCGGTGACGATGGCATTGAGAATCCCGATCTGCTCGCTGCCGGCCGGGCGGTAGTCGTAGATGAACTTCCAGATGACGCTGGCGCCGACGAAGGAGATCGCCATGGGCATGAAGATCAGGCTCTTGGCGACATTGCCCCAGGCGATGCGGTCGGTGAGCGCGGCGGCGATGAGGCCGAAGAAGGTCGCCGCCGCCGGCACGACGATGAGCCACAGGATGTTGTTGCGCAGGCTTTCGCGGAAGCCCGCGTCCCGAACCAGCCATTGATAATTGTATGCGCCGACCCAGTTCTCGCCCGTCGGGCCGTGGAAGCTCAGGATCACGGAATTGACCACCGGATAGACGAGGTAAAGGCCGAGCACGATGATCGCCGGGCCCAGGAAGAGCCACGGGCGTATGGCATTGGCCTTGGTAAGATTGGCCGCGACGTTTTCGCCGGAAGCGGGGTAGATGCTATCGAGGAGGCGGTTCGAGCCCCAGAAATAGCCGAAACAGGCCGAAACGCCGAGGATCATCACCAATACGGCATTGAGCAGCTTGTAGTAGGGCAGAACGAGGCTGATGGCGCCGTAGACCGCAAAGGCCAGAGCGACGCTGACGACCACGCCCGCTGCCATGATGAAGAGTGTCAGAAACGCCGTCGTTATCAGCGCTCCCGCGCCGCTCGCGGTTCCCGCGGGGGCCCCCGTTGTTGTGGATACTGCCACTTCCTCAGCACTCCGGCTGGAGCGGACGCTTTGCCTGCCGCGAGGTCCGCTCTCGCTTCTCCTGTCCGGGAAGGTCCGTATACGGCCTGGCTCTTCCCGACGAGCCTGTCACGAGCGGGTCGGCACCGCCGACCACTATACCACTATTCCTTGATGCTCTCCCATTGGTTCTGAATTTCGCGCGCCACCTGCTCGGCCGACTTGCCGCCGACATAGTCGACCATGCCGGTCCAGAAGGCACCCGCGCCGATGCTACCGGGCATCAGGTCCGATGCGTCGAAACGGAACGTGGTCGCCTCCGTCAGGATTTCGCCCTGCTTCTTGAGTGGCTCATTGCCGTAGGCTTCCGGATTGGCGCCCGTATGCGGCGTCAGGAAACCCGACTGGGCCATCCACAGCTCATGGGCGATCGGCGTCTTCAGGAACTCGATAAAGGTGCGCGCGGCCTCAGAATCCGAAGTGATGGCGAAGACAGTGCCGGCACCCAGGACCGGGGTTCCCAGGTCTTTTTCGCCATAGGGCGGCAGATAGAAGAAATCGGCGTCGATCCCGAGCTCGCTTCCTTCGGGGAAGAAGCTGGGGATAAAGGAGGCTTGGCGGTGCATGTAGCATCCGGGCGGGAAGGAGAAGAGCCCTGACGGGCTGTCGCGGAAGTCCGTCGAGGCGACCGCCTCGGGCCCGCCGGCGACGAAATCCGGGTTCTTCGCGAACCAGCCGAATTCCTCGATCGCTCCGACCACGCGCTCGTCGTCGAAGGGGATCTCGTTCGCCACCCATTGATCGTAGATCTCCGGCGGCTGCGTACGCAGCATCATGTCCTCCACCCAGTCGGTGGCCGGCCAGCCGGTCGCCCCGCCGGAGCCGAGGCCGATGCACCAGGGCGTACCGCCCTCGGCGACGATCTGTTCCGTCAGCGCCTTGAGGTCCTCCATGGTCTCCGGCACCTCGTAGCCGGCATCCTCGAAATTTTCGGGTACGTACCAGACGAGCGATTTCACGTCGGCCTTATACGGAAAGGCGTAGAAGGCATCGGTGCCGTCCTCGCCCGTATATGTGCCCAGGGCTGCCCAGGAGTCTCCGGCGGCGTAGTTTTCAGCCACCCAATCCGCGGTCTCGCTGCCGAGCGACGCCAGATGGCCTTGGGAGGCGAGATTGGCTGCGAGGCCTGGCTGAGGAAACACCGCCACGTTCGGCGCACTGCCGGCCTGGGCATCTATGACGATCTGCTGTTCGAAGGAGTCGGAGCCCGTATAGTCGACAGATGCCCCGGTCGCCTCCTCGAAATAGGCGACGATGGATTCGAAAAGCTCCTCGTCCTCCGAAAGCCACGGTCCGAAGACGGTGAGTTGCTGACCGGAAAGGTCGTGCTCGGACGAAAACGCCTCGAAGCTCTGCCAGTTGAAACGATCGTCCTCGCCCGGCGCGAAAACGAGCTTGTCTCCGCCCTGCGCAAACAGGGTGCTGCTGGAAAAAACCAGGACGCAGGCGCTGGCCACTATCCGTATCTTCATCATCTCCTCCGCAACGCTTCTGCTCGCTTGATTCATTCTTCAGGCGCGTTCGTGTGCTCCGGTGAAAGTCTTCGATCTCCAAAGCGCTTTGAGCATCTGTAGCATCAAACGCCTGCAAGCGTGAGTCAAGGACGATGGTAGGTGGTGGAAAAAGGCCAGCTTCAGGAATATCTGTGCTGGAAGCATGGTCGGACTTGATTTGACTATAATCTTGCGAAATTATCCAAAGCGCTTTGATTGTGGATGGGGCGAGTGAATGTGGCCCGGGAAACGGTGAATCTACGCAGGCTTTCGGAACTGCTGGGCCTTTCCCAGACCACCGTCTCGCGCGCGCTCAATGGATTTCCCGAGGTCAACGAGGTGACGCGGGCGCGGGTGATCGCGGCGGCACAGCGTCTCAACTATCGCCCGAGCGCCAGCGCGGCGAGCCTGGCCACGGGCAAGGCCTGCGCCATCGGCCATGTGGTGCCGCTTACCGAGCACATGATGATCAATCCGCATTTCTCCGATTTTCTGGCGGGCGCGGGCGAGATTTATGCCCAGTTCGGCTACGAGATGCTTTTGCGCGTCGTCGCACAGGTGGACGAGGCGGACGTCTACCGCGATTTCGCAAGCCGCGGGCGTGTCGACGGCGTGGTCTTGCACGGTCCGCTGACCAACGATCCGCGCCTACCGCTTCTGAAATCGCTGGGGCTGCCTTTTGTCGTGCACGGGCGCTGCGACGAAGAGGCGAAGGATTATTCCTGGATCGACGTCAACAACCGGCGCGCCTTCTATCGCGCCACCGGCTTTCTGGCCGATCTCGGGCACCGGCGCATTGCCCTGATCAATGGGCTGGAAACGATGAACTTCGCCGACCGCCGCCGGCAGGGCTACGAGGCGGTGGTCGCGGAGCGCGGCCTGGAGGCCGATCCCGCACTCGTCTTCAGCGAGGATATGGTGGAGCCCTATGGCTATCGTGCCGCCGTGGAGCTGTTGAGCGGACCGCAGCCGCCGACGGCCATTCTCGTCTCCAGTGTGCTTCCGGCGATGGGCGTCGTGCGGGCAATGGCCGAGCACGGTCTGCGTCCGGGCAGGGACGTTTCCGTCATCGCCTTCGACGATAGCCTTTCCTTTCTGCAGGCGTCGGGCGAGGGCAAAACGGGAGAGGTCCCGTTCTTTACCGCCATGCGCTCCTCTATCCGGCAGGCAGGCCGGCGGGCGGCCGAAATGTTGCTGGAGCAGATCGGTGCGCCCGATGGCGCGCCCCGGCGGGAGCTATGGGAAGCCGAACTGGTGATCGGCCAGACCACCGGGCCATGCCCGGCGGACCGGCGCACGCCAGTGCCCGCGGATGAAGGCCGCGGCTGAGTTTTCAACCAAGCCATTTGGAGGGTACATCATGGGTGAGCGAGCCGGCCGGCAGGCGATGGATTACACGCGGGCGGACTTTCCGGCGGATTTCCGCTTCGGCGTCGCCACCTCGAGCTACCAGATCGAGGGGGCGCGGTTCGGCGGATGCGGCCCATCGCACTGGGACACCTTTGCCGCCACGCCCGGCAACACCGCGCGTGGTGAGGATGGCGCGACAGCCTGCGACCACTATCACCGCTGGGCGGAGGATCTCGATCTGGTCGGCCGGGCCGGGTTCGACTGCTATCGTTTCTCAATCTCCTGGGCACGTGTCCTGCCGGAAGGGGCCGGGCAGGCGAATGCGGAGGGGCTCGACTTCTACGACCGGCTGGTCGACGGAATGCTGGAGCGTGGCTTGAAGCCCTTCGCCACGCTTTATCACTGGGATCTTCCCGCCGCCCTTGCGGATCTCGGCGGGTGGCGCAACCGCGACATCGCGCACTGGTTCGCCGATTACGCCGAACTCGTGGGGCGGCGTCTCGGCGACCGCCTGGCCGCGACGGTGCCGGTCAACGAGCCGTGGTGCGTGGCCTGGCTCAGCCATTTCCTGGGCGAGCACGCGCCGGGCCTGCGCGACATCCGGGCGACCGCGCGCGCCATGCACCATGTGCTGCTCGCCCATGGGAGGGCGATCTCGGCCATGCGGGCGCTCGGCATGCGCAATCTCGGCCTGATCACCAACTTTGAATACGCCGCGCCCGCCGACGAGAGCGCGGAGGCCAGGGCCGCCGCGCGGCTCTATGATGCCATATACAACCGCTGGTTCATCGAAGGCGTTTTCAAGAAGTCCTATCCGCAGGAGGTGCTCGCCGGGCTCGCCCCACACATGCCGGACGGCTACGAGGATGACTTCGACACCATCGCCACGCCGGTCGACTGGGTCGGCATAAACTACTACACGCGCAAGCTCATCGCGCCCGACGGCACAGGACAGTTCCCGGCGCTCAAGGAGGTGGAGGGGTCACTTCCAAAGACGCTGATGGACTGGGAAATCCATCCCGAGGGCCTGTCCTTCTTCATCCGGAGGGTGAATCGCGAATATGCCAAGGGCCTGCCGATCTACGTCACCGAGAACGGCATGGCCTCGCCCGACCGGCTGGTCGACGGCTCGGTCGCCGATCCGGACAGGATCGAATTTCTCAACCGCCACCTGGCCGAAGCGCGGCGGACGATCGACGACGGCGTGCCGCTCAAGGGCTATTTCATCTGGTCCCTGCTCGACAATTATGAATGGGCGCTTGGCTACGAAAAGCGGTTCGGGCTCGTTCATGTCGATTTCGATACGCTTGCGCGGACACCCAAGGCGTCGTGGCATGCCTTGCGGGCGGCGCTCACGGCCGGTTGAATCCTGCCGGTATTTGCGTCCGCTGCCGGGCGCCTCTAGAAAGGGGAAAAGACCTGAGGGGTGAAAGTTTCGTGACACTGGCCGGCTCCCTCTTTCCGCTCCTGTGCTGGGTGTTCTACAACGTGCTTGCCAGCCGGATCGAGGTGGTTCGACCGTCGCTGTCCGTCATCATGAGCGCGCAGCGCCGCCGCTGGGTGCACAACGCCGTGCGCCGCGACACGCCGCTCGACGCGATCCTGTCGGGCAATCTCATGAGCGCGGTCTCCTTCTTCGCTTCGACCACGGTGCTCATCATCCTCGCGCTGTTTGCCGTCTACGGACAGATCAGTTCCGTCGTCGAGGCGGTGAACGTCATTCAACCGCGTCAGGAGATCTCCAAGGTCGACGTGGAAATCCACCTTGCCCTCATCCTTGTCATCTTCGTGCTGGCCTTTCTCTCCTTCACGCTGTCGCTCAGGCAGTTCAATCACTTCTGCATCATGCTGGGCGCAGCCGATCATTCGGAGAAGCAGGATCCGGACGAGATCTATGTGATGGCGGCGTTGAACACGCTGGGCGCGCGCAATTTCAATCAGGGCATCCGCGCCTACTATTTCGCCCTCGGCATGCTGGCCTGGTTCATCTCGCCAATTGCCGCGATCGCGGTGACGGTGCTGATCTTCGCCGTCATTTTGTACCGGGAGTTCTATTCCTCGGCGCGCAATCTCGTCGCCCGGCTGAAGGTGGATTGAACCGTTTTTGCGAGCGGGCGAAAATGGCGTTCTCGCTGCATTGAACCTGCTACGCGCACCGGCCCGTTGGAGCGTCCGGATACGACGGGTGAATGTAGCCCAGTGTAGAATAAACGACAGGTACCTTCCGGGTGCGGCCAACCCTTTGCCGCCCGTGGACGCATTCGCATCGAAAAAGGCCGCGTCCGTTTCGACGGGCGCGGCCTGTTCTGGGATACTATGCTCTGGTTCTGAAAAAAGAACGCTCCCAGCAGCTTTTGTAGTCATGGTGTAAGACGGTTCTCTGGAGCACCGCTTACCTATGTTTCGTCAATGCCGTTCAATCCTTTGTCGGCTCAAAACGCCTTGGGGGGCGGCGTTCGATTGACGAACCTGAAAAGTCATAGGTTATATAATAGTTGTATACCATTGCGTTTACGGTAAATCGTATCGCGTGACTCTCTTGACGTAAAAAAGCGTATTTGTCGACCGCGGGTGTGTTCACATTTTTCATCGCACGGCCGGTGGTAACGTGATTGTGAACACCGGATGTGGTGCCATGCACCATCGCGCGCGTGCCTGTGACCTATTCCCGAAGGGGATATCGGTCGAAGCGACGCGAGGGGCGCTGTCCTTGGCGCTATCCTGGTAGCAGCGATCCCCCAAGTCGCGCTCCATTGTGCAGCATGGCCATTCTTCATAGAAAGCGCTAACGGCCCGACCCGCGGCCGGGACGCGGAAAACCGGCCATGCTCCGTGTTCCGATCAACGCCCTCGCACGAGCCTTCTGCTTTCCAGGCGGAGGGCGCGGTACGGCGGCGAATGATTGCCCTGCCGCTCTTCACGTCGTTTTGATCGGAATAGTGCGGCTCGGCATTCACACGCGTTCCCCTGTGGTATGCTTGCCTCTTGCAAATAATTTGCAATTGCATTAATGAGGAACCCGGACGGCACCTTGGGAGTTCGGTTTTGCCCACGTGTTGCAAACGGAATGCATTTGCGAAGGCCGCTTGAGAAAGGATCGATTGATGGACTGCAACAGGCGCATTTTTCTGGCGGCTTTCGCCCTACCTCTGGCTGCAGCGCTGCCGGCGGGCCCCGTCCTGGCGCAGGACCGGCTACAGGTGGTGGCCACCACGGGCATGATCGCCGATGCGGCGCGGCAGGTGGGCGGCGACCTGGTGGAAGTGCGCGCGCTGATGGGGCCGGGAGTCGATCCGCATGCATACCGGCAGACGCGCACCGATATCCTGGCCATGACGCGGGCCGACCTGGTGCTGTGGCACGGGCTCTATCTGGAAGCGCAGATGGAGGACTTCATGAAATCACTCGGTGCCCGGCGCGAAGTCGTTGCCGTGGCCGAGACGCTGCCGCGCGACGTGCTGCTTGCGCACGACACCTATGAGAGCCGCTACGATCCGCATGTCTGGATGGATCCGGAGCTGTGGGTGCGGGTGGTGGACACTGTCAGGGACGCGTTGATTGCCGTGCGGCCGGACTCGGAGGCTGTCTTCCGCGCCAATGCGGAGCGCCATAGCGAGGCAATCATCGAATTGGCCGCCTACGCGAAGAAGGTGCTTGCGACCGTCCCCGAAAAGGGCCGCGTCCTCGTGACGGCGCACGACGCATTCAACTATTTCGGGCGCGCCTACGGCTTCGAGGTGTTGGGCATTCAGGGTATTTCCACGCAAAGCGAAGCCGGGCTCAACCGTATTTCGCAACTGGTCGACATCCTCGTGGAGCGCGAGATCGGTGCCGTTTTCGTCGAATCCTCGGTCTCCGACCGCAATATGCGCGCGCTGGCGGAGGGTGCTGCGGCCAAGGGACAGGAAGTGGCGATCGGCGGCCAGCTCTTCTCCGACGCGATGGGGCCGGACAATACCTATGAGGGCACATATATCGGCATGATCGACCACAATACGACCGTGATCACGCGCGCCCTGGGCGGCGAGGCGCCGGAGCGTGGCATGCGCGGCATGCTCTCGGTCGGCAGTTGAAGGACAGGCAGCGATGACCGGCGCGGCACTTGAACTGGCCAGTGAGGCGGGACAGCGGATCGTCACACCCGACCCGGTGGAAAGCCCTTTATGTATCCAGGAACTCACGGTTTCCTATGGGCAGAAGCCGGCCGTCTTCTCGGTCGACGCCACATTCCAGCCCCGGGCCATGACGGCGATCATCGGGCCGAACGGGGCCGGCAAGTCGACGCTTTTGAAGGCGGCGCTCGGCATCGTGCCAAGCCTGTCCGGCAGGGTGCTGGTTTTTGGAAAGCCGATCGCCAAGGTCATGCACCGCATTGCCTATGTGCCGCAGCGAGCTTCCGTCGACTGGGATTTCCCGACCCGCGTGATCGACGTCGTGCTCATGGGGCTCTATCGGGAGCTCGGCCTTTTGCGCCCCGTGCGCCGGCACCACCGCGAGCGGGCAGTCGCGTGCCTGGACCGCGTCGGCATGGCGGATTTCGCCGACCGTCAGATCGGCCAGCTTTCCGGCGGCCAGCAGCAGCGCGTGTTCCTGGCCCGCGCCCTGGCGCAGAATGCGGAGCTTTACCTGCTCGACGAACCCTTCGCCGGGGTCGATGCAGCCACGGAGCGGGCGATCATCGACGTCCTGAAATCGCTCAGGGCCGAGAAGCGCACCGTGGTGTGCGTGCATCATGATCTTGCGACCGTCGCCGATTATTTCGATCACGTGCTTCTGATCAATGTGCGCAAGATCGCCGAGGGGGCGGTGGCGACCACCTTCACGGCGGAAAACCTGCAGAAGACCTATGGCGGCCGCCTGGCCACCGCGCATATCGACCAGTTGAAGCTACCGGCGGCATGACGGTTGCCATGCGCGTGCTGACAAATCCTGTGCGAGAATCAGGTGCCGAGCGATGATCGGCCTTTTCCTCGACGCGCTTCTTCTCAAGGCCGGCTATAACGCCGCGCTGGTTGCCGTCGGCGCGGCACTTCTCGGCATCGCCGGCGGCAGCGGCGGCACGTTCCTGTTCCTGCGCAAGCGTTCGCTGGTGAGCGATGCGACGGCGCATGCGACGCTTCCCGGAGTCGGAATCGCCTTCATGGTGATGGTGGCCTTCGGCGGGGACGGGCGCAATCTTCTCGGCCTGCTTGCCGGCTCGGCGATTTCGGCCGGGCTGGGGCTACTGGCAGTGGAATGGATCGCAAGCCGCACGCGGCTTGCCGAGGACGCGGCCATCGGCGCGGTTCTGTCCGTCTTCTTCGGTTTCGGCATCGTGCTGCTCACCATCATCCAGACCATGTCGAGCGGCTATCAGGCGGGGCTTGAGAGTTTCCTGCTCGGTTCCACCGCCGGCATGCTGTTCCAGGACGCCGTCGTGATCGCGGCGGGCGGTGCGCTCGCTGTGGCTTTCGTCCTCATCTTCAGGAGGCCGATGACCCTGGTGGCTTTCGATGCCGAGTTCGCGGCAGCCTCCGGCATCGACGTGCGCCGCATGGACCTTGCCATGATGGGGCTGGTGATGGCGGTCACCGTCATCGGGCTGAAGCTGGTGGGCCTCATCCTGGTCGTCGCCATGCTCATCATCCCGCCGGCTACCGCGCGGCTGTGGACGGAGCGCACCGACCGGGTGATTCTGATCGCCGGCATCGTTGGCGGACTTTCGGGCTATATGGGAGCTGCCCTTTCGGCTTCGGCGCCCGGTCTGCCCACGGGGCCCATCATCGTGCTCATCGGGTTCGCCATCTTTTGCGCGTCTCTTCTCTTCGCGCCGGGGCGGGGCGTGCTTGCCGCGCTTTTCCGGCACCGGCGCTTCCAACTGCGCGTGCACCGGCGGCAGGGGCTTCTGGCGCTCGCCCGCGGCGAGGCGATCTACGATCCGCTCACTCTTGCGGTTCTGCATCGCGAAGGGCTCATGCGCCAGGACGCCGTGGCCACCGACAAGGGCAGGGCGGCGGCCGCCAAGATGCTTCTCGATGAAAGGCGCTGGGCGCTCGCCCGCCAGCTCTACCAGGACGACGAGGTTTCCGGCCGATATGACGGGCTCACACCGATCGAGACGGTGCTCACCCGCGACGAGATCGCCGAGATAGACCGCCGGATCGGCCCGCCGGCGGCCGTCGCGTAGGGAGATCGCCATGGGCGCGGATTTCGTGCAACTCAGCCTGACCCCGATGCTGATCGGCATCCTTGCAGCGATTGCCTGCGCGCTGCCCGGCAACTTCCTCATTCTCAGGCGTCAGGCGCTCATTGGCGACGCCATCAGCCATGTCGTTCTGCCCGGCATTGTCGTGGCCTTCCTCGTCACGGGCGTGATCTCCACCTGGCCGATGCTTCTGGGGGCTGCGGGCGCGGCGGTGGTCGCGGTGGTCCTCATCGAGACGGTCAAACGCGTGGGGCGGATCGAGCCGGGCGCGGCGATGGGAGTGGTCTTCACGGCACTCTTTGCCGCCGGCGTGCTGCTTCTGGAGCAGAGCGACACGAGCGGGGTTCATCTCGACGTCGAACACGCCCTTTACGGCAATCTGGAAAGCCTGATCTGGTTTTCTGCGGAGGGCTGGGGATCGCTCGTCGATCCGGCTGCGCTCTTGACCTTGCCGCCGGAGCTTTTCCGCATGGCGGCCGTGGCCCTCCTGATGACTGTCCTGACCGTCATCTTCTGGCGCCCGCTGAAGCTGTCCACATTCGACGAGGGCTTCGCCGGGGCCGTGGGTATCCCGACGGCGGCGTTCGGTTTCGGTCTCGTCGTCGCCGCGGCGGTTGCCGCGGTCGCGGCGTTCGACGCGGTGGGCTCCATCATCGTCATCGCCATGTTCATCTGTCCGCCGGCCGCCGCAAGGCTGATGACCAACCGGCTGGAGGTCCAGGTGTTGTGGAGCGTTGCCTTCGCAACCGTTTCGGCCGTGTTCGGCTATGTGCTGGCGGGGTATGGACCCCTTTGGCTGGGGGCCGATAATGCGGTGAGCGCGGCAGGCATGATCGCCACGGTCTCCGGTATCATCCTGGGGCTTGCCTGCCTGTTTGCGCCGCATCGCGCACGCGTCGGCGCGCCGAAGGACGCTTGACGCGTTCAGCCCGCGGTTTCCACGCGAGCAGCCGCATGGCGTTTGCCGTCACCAGGACGGTGGCACCGGTGTCGGCCAGAATGGCCGGCCACAGGCCGGTTATGCCGAGCACGGTGGTGACGAAGAAGGCGAGCTTCAGGCCGATGGCGATGGTAATGTTCTGGTGGATATTGGCCATGGCCTTTCGCGACAGCACCACCATGGCCGAAACATCGCCCACGCGGCCGTGGAGAACCGCCGCATCCGCCGTTTCCAGCGCCACATCGGTGCCGCCGCCCATGGCGATGCCGATATCGGCTGTGGCAAGTGCGGGTGCATCGTTGATGCCGTCGCCCACCTTGCCGACCTTGTGACCTTCCTTCCGCAGATCGCCGACGATACGGGCCTTGTCCTCGGGCATCAGCTCGGCCTGCGCTTCGATGCCCAATGCAGCGGCGACCGCCTTCGCCGTTCGGCGGTTATCGCCCGTCAGCATCAAGGGGCGGATTCCCAGTGCCCGAAGACTTGCGAGTCCGGCCCGTGCATCCGCGCGCGGCTCGTCGCGCACGGCGATCGCACCGGCGACGCGGCCGTCGACGACCAGCACGGAAACGGTCTTGCCCGCATCGTTGAGGGCTGCGATCGTTCTTGACTGGTCCTCTGTAAGGGTGGCCGTTTCGGCCACCGCCCGGGGCGAGCCGAAGTAGACGGTTTTCCCCGACACGGTTCCGGTGAGGCCTTTGCCGCCGATTGCGGACGCCTCGGTTGCAGGAGGCGGGGTGATGTCGAGGCCGGCCGCCTTCTCGAGCACTGCCATGGCCAGCGGATGGCTGGATCCCTGCTCGAGGGCGGCTGCCAGGCGCAGCACCTCTGCTTCGTCGACCGCGAAGGAGATGATGTCGGTGACGCTCGGCCGCCCGCGGGTCAGCGTGCCGGTCTTGTCGAAGGCGACGACCTGCAGCCGGCCGGCCTCCTCGAGCACCGCCCCGCCCTTCATCAACAGGCCCTGCCGGGCGCCGGCGGAAAGCGCAGCGGCGATCGCCGCCGGGGTTGAGATCACCAGCGCGCAGGGGCAGCCGATGAGCAGGATGGCAAGCCCTTTGTAGATCCATTCGAGCCATGGTTCGCCGACAGCTAGCGGGGGCAGGACCGCCACCATGGCTGCAAGCAGAACCACGCCCGGCGTGTAGTAGCGCGAGAAGCGATCGATAAAGCGTTCCGTTGGCGCCTTCTTCTCCTGGGCTTCCTCGACCAGCCGGATGATGCGGGCGATGGTGTTGTCCTGTGCGGTGGCAGTCACGCGCAGGCGAAGCACGCCGTCGCCGTTCACCGTGCCGGCAAAGACGGCGTCTCCCGGCGCCTTTCCGGCGGGCAGGCTCTCGCCCGTCACCGGCGCTTCGTCGACGCTGCTGGTGCCGGAGAGCACCTCCCCGTCGGCGGCGATGCGGTCACCGGGACGGACCAGGATTTGGTCTCCAACGGCAAGTCGCTCGGCGGGGATCTCTTCGATCCGGCCGTCGGCTCGCTCCAGGCGCGCCATCTTCGGCACCAGCGCGCTCAGGCTCCGGATGCTGGCGCGCGCGCGGCCGGCCGCCAGGCCCTCCAGAAGTTCGCCGAGGAGGAAGAGAAAGATGACCGCCGCGGCTTCCGCCGTCGCGCCGATGACCAGCGCCCCCACGGTGGCGATCGTCATCAGCGTTTCGATGGAAAACGGGGTGCCCGCCAGCGCTGCGGCGAAGGCGCGCCGGGCAATGGGCACCAGCCCTACCATGAGGGCGGCGGCATAGAACCAGGAGTCCAGATCCGGAAGGAGGCGGCCTGCGGCAAAGGCCAGTACGAGCGCGAGACCGCAGAAAAAGATCAGGCGCATCCGAGGCTGCCGCCACCAGGGCGCCTCGCCGGCAATCCCCGGGTGACCCGCGGCCGCCGCAGTACGCGCGACGTCCCGGGTCGTTGCCGCAGCAGTACCTTCGGCCGGGTCCTGTCCAGGCAGCAGGTGAAGCCGGTAACCGAGCCGCGCAACCTGCTTTTCGATCGCCGGTAGCACCGACTGCGGGTCGGCATGTTCCACGGCCATCGCGCCGCTCGTGGCGGAAACGGCGACGTCCTCGACGCCGTCGATGCGGCGCACTGCGGCGTCGATCTTGCGCGCGCAGCCGGCGCAATCCATGCCTTCCACCCGGTAACGGCTCCTGGCCAAAAGATCCGACATCTTCCTCGTCCTTGCACTCGTCCGATTGGAGCCTTACTTCCTCTAGCGACTATAGGAGCAAGCAAAAAATGTCCGCACGCGTCATTTCCATCGGCGAGGCCGCCCGGCAGACCGGCGTGAAGGTGCCCACCATCCGCTTCTACGAGCAGATCGGGCTTTTGCCTTCGCCACCACGCAGCGACGGCAATCGGCGGCAGTTCGATGAAAAGGATCTCAGCCGCTTGAGCTTCATCCGGCACGCGCGGGAGCTTGGTTTCGAGGTCGGTGACATCCGCGAACTGCTGGCGCTCAGCGAAGCACCGCAAAGCTCATGCCATGAAGCCGACAGCATCGCCTGGCGCCATCTGCGGGAGGTCGAGGCACGCATTGCCAAGTTGCAGGCGCTGCGCAAGGAGCTGCAACGAATGGTTGATGAGTGCGGCCACGGAAAGGTTTGCGAGTGCCAGGTCATCCAGGTGCTGACCGACCATACGAGATGCCGTAACGAAACCCATTGAACGGCTCCTTTTCGATTTTCACGCGATCCGAATCACCGTGCGATACGTATGCGTCGCGTAAACTTCAGGTTGTTTATTCGGTGGAATACGCTGTTCGCAAGGTTGAATATTTTAGCGCAGCGTTGGATATGCGCAGGTTCTTTGAAGAAAAGTCCCCTTTTAAAACAATTCGTTGCCTGCTGTAGCCGCTTTCTGTGGACGTTGCCGCAAGCGACGCTCGTTTAGGTTGTAATTATTCAACTCCTGCGTTAATTTTTGTGAAGTTCAGTCGATGACAGGAGGGGCGCGTGATAGGGGTGAGATCCTGAGAGGGGCTGGGACCGACCTGAGTAAGCGTTTCCCGTAAACCGAGTGGGTTTAAACGGTAGGTTGTAAATCTGCCGACTGCTTGGACGGGATATGCTTGAACCGCCGGCGTCCGGTTTCGGCGGTGTTGAAGCAGTAATCACCGCAGCTTTCCAGCCTCGGGCGAGCACGCTCGGGGAACGGGGCCTGCATGTCTCAGAAGGGTGAGCAAGGAGAAGAGGCTTGATACGAAGAACGCGAACCACGGACATGATTGCAAGAAGAGCCTTCATTCAAACGGGAAAGAGGTGGGGAAGATGAGTGCGCACAAACAGGACGGGCTGTCGTTCGCGACGCTGCGCGCCGCCGAGGCGGTGATTGAAACGAAAAGCCTGACGGGCGCGGCCCTGAAGCTCGGCATCAGCCAGCCGGCGATCAGCATGCATCTGGGCCGCCTTGAAAGGGCGATCGGCACCTCGCTCATCAAGAAGGTGGGCAATAAGATTATCGTCAAGGAGGAGATTTCCCGCCTGATCCGGCAGATGCTGGACCTGGAGAGACGCTTGAAAACGGTCGGCTACGAGAAGAACATCTCAAAGCTGAAGGTAGGAATCTGCACCTATTGCGCGCCGCTTCTGGTGGAGCGGACGGGCGCGCTCGGCAAGATGAAGGAGAACTTCGCCTGGCGCATCGCCGACTCGCGCCGGCTCGAGGAGATGTACGAGCAGGGCGAACTCGACGCCGTTTTCCGGGCCCTTTATCCTTCCGAGATCGCGCCGGACCTGACGAGTGCATTTTCGCTGAAGTGGGTTGGCGAAAAGCAGCTCCTCGACTTCATGAAGAACGACGCGCACGGGCTTCCGGTGGTCCTGCCCTCGCCGCATTCCCCGCTCGGGGCCGTGGCGCGCGAGTGGCTGCGCCGTCACGAGGTGGTCTATGACATCGTCGGCGAGGTCGACGACATCATGACGGGGATCCGCCTCGTTTCGAGCGGTATCGCGCTGTGTCCGCTTCCCGTATACGTGCTCGACCGGCTGTCGGTGGAACTGAACGCGTGTACGCAGATCCTGCCGGGGCAGGTCGCGGCGCGCTACGGCATGTTCTTCGACGAGCGGCGGTTCAACCTGCGCGCGGCGCTCGACATCTTCGAACTTCTCAAGGATGAGTTGGTGCACGTGCCGCCGCCGCACGAAATTTCCCGGCCAAGCCTGGCGCATCAGTAGCTTCCGCCCGCTGGCGGCGGGACAAGCGCGCCGCCGGCTAGCGCTCGACCGGCTTGCCCGTCGACTGGCGCACGTGCAGTTCCGGCTTGATCAGTTCCTGGGTCGGGTTCACATCGGCGCCGTTAAGCCGGTCGAGCAGCACCCGGGCCGCTCTGCGGCCCACCTCCCGCTGACCGTTCCAGACCGTGGTCAGCGCCGGCGTGGCGATGGCGGCCTCTTCCAGATCGTCGTAGCCCGTGACGGAGATGTCGACGCCGGGCACCAGACCCGCCCGGGAGATACCGTTCATGAGGCCAATGGCCACAAGGTCGTTCCAGCATACGGCGGCCGTCGGCTTGTCCTTGAGCGCCAGGAAGGCGCCCGTGACCTCAAAGCCCGCCTGCTTGGTGCGCGGGCCGGGGAAGCGCCACTCCGATTTCACGTCGAGACCCGCCTTCTCCATGGCCAGCACGTAACCGCGATAGCGATCGCGGCCCGTGGAGGTGTGGTCCGTGCCGCCGATCATGGCGATGCGGGTGTGGCCGAGCGAGATGAGATGGTTGGTGGCAAGACCGATGCCATAGGCGTCGTCGCCGCGGAAAACAGGGACGCGCGCGCCCTCGACCGAGCGGGCGATCAGCACGACCGGCAGCCCGTTCTCCTCCGCAAGCGCGATGTCCTGGGCCGGCGTGCCGATGGCCGGCGACATGATCACCCCGTCGGCCCCGAGCTGGAGAAGGGTGTCGATGAAGGTGCGCTGCTTTTCGAGCTGGTCGTAGTGGTTCGACAGAAGAAAGGTCTGACGCGAGCGATCGAGCTCGCTTTCGATGGAGCGCAGGATCTCGGCGAAGAACGGGTTCATGATATCGTGGACGACGACCCCCACGATGCCCGAACGTGACGTTCTCAGGCTCGCCGCGCGGCGGTTGTAGATGTAACCGATTTCCCGGGCGTGCTCCTTGATGCGCTCTCGCGTCCCGTCCGCCACCAGCGGGCTGTCGCGCAGCGCCAGCGATACGGTCGCCGTCGATACGCCGAGTGCGTCGGCGATGGTCGAAAGCTTGATCTTCTGCGCCAGGGCGCCCCTCCTGGCTTGACGCCTTTTAAACTGTTTGAAGCCGCTTATGCCATCGATCAGGTGAAGGTCAAAGCCTTTTTGCCTGGGGGCCGTCCTGCGCGCGCGCCGCCTTGCGGGCGGCAAGCCGCAGCTTGTGCTCGCGGCGGACGATGTAGAGGCCGCTCGTGACGATGATCGCTGCGCCGAGGATCGTCCAGGCATCCGGCAGGTCACCGAAGACGACATAGCCGAAGGCCACCATCCAGACCATCTGCAGATAGGGATAGGGTGCAAGCGCATAGGTCGTCGCCTGGCGGTAGGCGAGGATCAGGAGCCAGTGCCCGAATCCGCCGAAGAAGCCGAGCGCGACAAGCACCACCCAGTGCAGCGGGTCGGTGGGAAGGGTGCCGTAGAGCGGCACCGCGGGAAAGATGAGCACGACCGGCGTGAGGGCCGAATAAAAGATGAGGCTTTCCGCCGTCTCCCGGGCGCCCATGCGGCGCGTCAGAATGACGTAGAGCGAATAGCAGGTCATGGCGCCGAGCGCGAAGACGTGGCCGATGGAGAAGGTGCCGAAACCCGGCCGGGTGATGACGAGCACGCCGGCAAAGCCGGCCAAGATCGCCATCCAGCGCCGCCAGCCGGCCCACTCGCCCAGGAGCGGTCCGGCGAGCGCGGTGATGACCATCGGTGCGAAGAAGAAGATGGAAACCGTCTCGGCGAGCTGCAGTGTGCGCAGCGCCAGGAAATTGCAGAGTGTCGACCCGAACAGCAGGCCGCCGCGCACGATCTGCCAGGGCAGGCTCGAGACCCTGAAGAGGGCGGGGTTCTTCCATGCCCGAAACAACAGCAGAACCAGCACCAGATGGACGGCGAAGCGCACCCAGGCCACGAAGGGCGCTTCGAATCCGGCGGTGACCAGAAACTTGCCGCTGGTGTCGAGGCAGGAAAACAGAAAACCGGAGCCGAAGATCAGCCCGATCGCCGAAGCGGGCGCTCCGGCGTCGGGGACGGCGTCCCGCTGCTCCCGGACGCCGCGCTCGTTGAAAGTCGTCATGGAATTTCCGCCGCGGGAAGACGGGTGGAACGGGCACGTAAGCGCGCAGAAACGTCATTGTGCCCGAAAGGTCCGGCCGCGCCAAGGGTTGGGCCCTCCTGGCCCAACGCAGCCTTCACCCTAGTCCCAACGGCCTCCGGCCCGTGGCGGAGACTTCACGCGTCCTGCCCCGGCTCCAGTTCTTCTCCGTCAGGTTGCACGCCGTTCCGGGACAGATTCGCCTCGATGCGTGAGAGAAACTTGGCGAGCACCTTCTGTTCCTTCTTGTCCAGTGATTTCAACGCCTGTTTCTCGGTCTTGCGGAGCGACTTCTCGATGGCGCGGATCGCCTGTTCTCCATGCTCGGTCAGGAAGATGTGGGCGCGCCGCGCGTCCTCTTCAGAGGCGCGCTTTTCCACGAACCCCTGGGCGGCGAGCCGGTTGATCGTTTTCGTGATCGTCGGCGGTCGCACGCCCAGCTTCTCCGAAAGCTGGCTGGGTGTCTGACCGTTCTCCTGGAAAAGAGCGAGCATGATCTGGTCCTGTCCGGCATAGAGTCCCTGGTCGAGCAGCCGCTCGGCCAGGACGGTGCGCGACAGGCGAGCCGCGGTCTGCAGCCGGCCTATGATTGAGCCTTTCGCTGTCTTGGCCATATGGTGTTTCCCTTTGCCCATGCGCCCGGTGGAACCCCTCTCTCACACCGGCTCATTCCCCACTTGGAAGATAGGCCGGCAAACAATCTTGGCAACAACCCCGCCGCTTGTCCCACAGCAACTCTCGGAATAGCCTGCCCAAAGCCGCTGTTCGTTTCCAGGCTAATGCCAAAGGGGCGTATCAGACTTGTGACAAAGGAGGCGCATCTGGCCTGTCGCGCGCGAATCGCCGTCCTGCCGCTCGGGGCAACAGAGCAGCACGGACCGCACTTGCCGCCCGAGACGGATTGGCTCATCGCCGAGGCCGTTGCAGAGCGGGTGCGTGCTGGGGCTGACGGTCTGCCCGTGGATTTCCTGCCTGTCGAAAAGGTCGGCTATTCCATCGAGCATGCGCATGATGCGCGCACCCTCTCGCTTCCCTTCGACAAGGCCGTGCGGCGATGGACCGGCATCGGCGAACGGCTTTCGGAGCGCGGCACGCGCAAGCTTGTCATGCTCAACGCGCATGGCGGCAATTCGCCGCTGATGACGGTCGTCGCGACGGAACTGCGCGTGCGATGCCGTATGCTTGCCGTCGCCACCAGTTGGACCCGGTTCGGCTATCCGCCGGATCTCGTCTCCGAGGAGGAGCGGGCGCTCGGCATCCATGGCGGCTTTGTCGAGACCTCGGTCATGCTGGCGATCCGGCCCGATCTCGTGGCCATGGACCGGGCGCGCGACTTCGCCTCCGCGCAGGCCGGTTTTCGGCGCGACTTCACGCATCTGCGCGCCTACGGTCCGCATGCCTTCGGCTGGACGATGCGCGATCTTTCGCCCGACGGCGTGGTGGGCAACGCCGCCGCCGCGAGCGCTGAAGCGGGAGAGCGGATTCTCGACCACGCGGCAGCGGGGCTGCTGCAGCTTCTCGCCGATGTGGACCGTTTCGACCTGACGCATTTCGATGCCCCTTGAGGGCGTGCATCACACCCGTCGAACGCTTATATGAGGGCGAATAAACCCACCGCGCGAGAGATATCCATGTCCGAACAGCCATCGCAAATTCCGGTCACCGTGCTGACCGGCTATCTCGGCTCCGGCAAAACCACGCTTTTGAACCGCATCCTGTCGGAGGACCACGGCAAGCGCTATGCCGTCATCGTCAACGAGTTCGGCGAGATCGGCATCGACAACGACCTGATCGTGGAATCCGACGAGGAAATCTACGAGATGAACAATGGCTGCGTGTGCTGCACGGTGCGCGGCGACCTCGTGCGCGTGGTCGAAGGCCTGACGCGCCGGCCCGGCCGCTTCGACGCGATTGTCGTCGAGACCACCGGGCTGGCGGATCCGGCCCCGGTGGCGCAGACCTTCTTCATGGACGACGACGTGCGCGCCAAAACTAGGCTCGACGCGGTCGTGGCGCTGGTCGACGCCAAGCATCTGCCGCTAAGGCTCAAGGACACGCGCGAGGCTCAGGACCAGATCGCCTTCGCCGACGTGGTGGTGCTCAACAAGACCGACCTCGTCGGCGAGGAAGAACTGGCGGCGGTGGAAGCGACGGTGCGCGCCATCAATCCCTCCGCGCGCATCCACAGGAGCGAACGCGCGGGTGTTGCCCTTTCCGAGGTGCTCGACCGTGGCGCGTTCGACCTGCAGCGCGCGATCGACAACGACCCGCATTTCCTCGAGCACGATCACCCCGACCATGTCTGCGGACCGGATTGCGACCATGATCATCACCACGGCCACGATCACCACCTTCATGCGCACGGCGGGCTGTCGGAGATCCACGATGTCGGCGTGAAATCGATCTCGCTGCGCGGCGGAGAGATGGACCCGAAGAAGTTCTTTCCGTGGATCCAGAAGACGACACAGGTGGACGGGCCGAACATCCTGCGGCTGAAGGGCATCATTGCCTTTCCCGATGATCCGGACCGCTATGTCCTGCAAGGCGTGCACATGATCCTGGAGGGCGATCACCAGCGGCCCTGGAAGGAAGGCGAGAAACGGGAAAGCCGGCTTGTCTTCATCGGAAGGGAGCTCGATGCGGAGCGGCTGAAGCGCACGTTCGAGGCGTGCCAGATTTAGGCGAACGTCTTTAATTCTCTTGGTTCGCCCGTCGAGACAAGCTCAGGAGGCCCGCCAAGAGGTGAAGGCATCGCCACGCCACGCGATCATCCACATCGAGGAGAAGGCGCAAACACCAGCCCTCATTCTGAGCTTGTCGAAGGACGAGGGCGGGATGCAGGCCGCGTCATTCGAAAGAGAAACACTATAGCCCATGCCCACAGTCGCCCCGCTCGATCTCGAGACCCATTGCGTCGCCGCAGCCTGGCTGAACGACATTCCCTTCTTCGCGCTTGCCGACGGCGTGATCCACCGGCTCGACCATGGCCACAAATGGTGCGAGGCGCATGATGGGCTTTTATGCGCAACGCCTGCGCTCGATAGAAAGTCGCTGATCACGGGCGGGGAGGACGGCAAAGTGATGGCCGTAGGCGCCGAGGGAAGCGCGGTAGAAATTGCCGAGATCGGCCGCAAATGGGTGACGAGCATTGCTGCCGGTCCGCAAGGCGCGGTCGCGTTCGCCAGCGGGCGTTCGGCCCATGTCCGCTTCAGTGACGGCAGAGTGCGCGAATTCCAGCATCCGCGCTCGGTCGAGGGGATCGCCTTCGCGCCCAAAGGCATGCGGCTTGCCGCCGCCCGCTACAACGGCGCCACGCTGCATTTTGCCGCCGCCGAAGGCAAGCCGACGGAACTCGAGTGGGCGGGCGCGCATACCGGTATCACCTTCTCGCCGGACGGAAAGTTCCTGGTCACCACCATGCAGGAGAACGCATTGCACGGCTGGAAGCTTGCCGACGGCAAGCACATGCGCATGGCCGGCTATCCGGCGAAGGTGAAGAGCTTTTCGTGGAGCGTGAAGGGCCGATGGCTCGCCACCTCCGGCGCGCCGGCGGCGATCGTCTGGCCGTTCCAGGCAAAAGACGGCCCCATGGGCAAGGCACCGCTGGAGCTCGGGACGCGCGGCGATACGATGGTCACCCAGGTCTGCTGTCATCCGACGGAGGAGGTGGTGGCGATCGGCTATGGCGACGGCATGGTGCTCGCCGTCCGCTTCGGCGATGCCAAGGAGGTGCTTTTGCGCCGTTCCGGCAAGAGCGCGGTCACCGCCATGTGCTGGGATGACGAAGGCCGGCGGCTCGCCTTCGGGTGCGAGAGCGGAGAGTGCGGCGTGATCGACATCAGCGCCTGAACCGCGCCGGGATCCATCGCAGGAACCTTTCCTCGCCCTTTCCGCTTTGGCGTTCGAACGCCCGGGAAAGGATGCTTATGGCCGCCGAGACCGCGGAAAAGACAGTGCCCACCTCGCTCGATGCCGTGCGCGAGGAAGCGGAGGGTTGCAGACGCTGCGATCTTTACAGGAACGCCACGCAGACCGTTTTCGGCGAGGGCGGGGAGAATGCCCGCGCGGTTTTCGTGGGCGAGCAGCCGGGCGACAAGGAGGACATCGAGGGTCGACCCTTCGTGGGGCCGGCGGGAAAGCTCTTTGACGAGGTCCTCGAGGAAGTCGGCATCGATCGGAAGAAGACTTACGTCACCAATGCCGTCAAGCATTTCAAGTTCGAGCCGCGCGGCAAGCGCCGCATCCATTCGAAGCCCAATGCCGGCGAGATAAGGGCCTGCCGCTGGTGGCTCGATCAGGAGCTGACGTTCTTGAAGCCGGAGGTGACGGTGGCGCTCGGGGCCACCGCGGCGCGGGCGCTCGTCGGCAGGCCGGTGCCGATCACCAAGATGCGCGGCAACATCGTTCAGAGCGCCGAGGGCGTGCCCGTTTTCATCACCGTGCATCCCTCGTCGCTCCTGCGCATCCCCGACCGCGAAGCACGCCATGCCGCGCGTGCGCAGTTCGCCGACGACATGCGCAAGGTGAAGGCGCTGATGAAGGGGTGATCGGTTTCGGCAACCGCGTCCGCATCCCGGAAGCCCCAAAGGGGCTATCCGCCCGGTTGTTATCTGGGCACTCGTCAGAGCCGCTATCGCCCTCTGTGGAGGCCGGCCATGCCTCTCAATGGGTCCCGGGTCTCGCTCCGCTCGCCCGGGATGACGACCGGTGTTCTCCACATTTATCGCACCAGCACCGCCCGCAAATCGTTTACGTTCGTTCCCGTCGGGCCCGGCACGAACAGGTCGCCCAGCGTGTTGAAGGCGCCCCAGGCGTCGTGCGTGGCAAGCAATGCCTTGGGGTCGCGGCCGACCGCGCGCAGCCGGGCCGCGGTGGTGTGATCGGCAAAGGCGCCGGCATTGTCTTCGGAGCCGTCGATGCCGTCCGTATCAGCGGCGAAAGCCGCGATCTCCTCCACATCCTCGATGCCCAGGGCCAGCGCCAGCAGGAATTCGCTGTTCCGCCCGCCGCGGCCGCCTTTCCCGCGTATGGTAACCGTGGTCTCTCCCCCGGAAAGAATGAGTACCGGCTTGCGGAAGGGGCGGTCGCGCAGCGCCACCTCGCGGGCGATCGCCGCGTGGACCTGCCCCACCTCGCGCGCCTCGCCTTCCATGGCGTCGGA